>JAYEOF010000299.1:0-13339 GCA_034722695.1 Campylobacterota bacterium | reverse complement strand
CTGTGAGGATAACAGCAGAAACACCTAATATCGCAGCAGTAAAGATAGGCATAGAATTAAGTATGACCGCAAAAATAACTGTAATAAATATAGCAAAGAGATGCCAAGCCGTTTGAGAGGTAAATTTCAGATCCGCAGCTGGCATACTACCGATAAAAGTATCAAGTCCTGAAGGGACAGGAAGAAACCAAAGAATCATACCGAATATGATAACAACGATCTGCAAGTGATGTTGCTTCAGAGTTTTTTTGGGATGGTGTGCCATATTTCTTCCTTTAAAAATTAAGTTTATGCTCCATTTTACATTAATAATCTGTTAAATATCTATCATTTTTAACTTTTTTTAATTAACTTTTATAATTTGTTCTATTAGAGCTATTTTTAAGTTTTTTGAGGCACAATTAAAAAAGAGAAACTGATAAATCAAGGGATGCACTATGTCAATGGCAGAACAAACAAAGAAGATTTCACTGGCACTTTTTTTAGGACTGATCGCGTTTGGAGGGATGATAGCATTCTTTACACTCCAGCAGTCACTAATGGTAGCCATCATCGTGATAATGGTCACACTTTGGACCAATGAAGGGCTTCCGTTAGCTGTAGTTTCCCTCTTACCGATCGTACTATTCCCTGCATCCGGAGTCTTGTCAACAAAGGAAGCAGCAGTCAACTATGCCAACCCTATCATCTACCTCTTTTTAGGGGGGTTTATGATCGCGATTGCCGTAGAGAAAACCGGCCTGCATAAGATCATAGCCAACAAAATGCTGGGACTTTTCCCAAGCTCTGCCCGGGGTATCATTTTTGCCCTCATCATCACATCGGGGCTTTTAAGTTCTGTACTTTCCAATACAACAACCACACTTCTTCTCCTCCCTATCGCACTCTTTCTTACTGAAGATGTAAAACTTAAAATGCGTCTGGCCCTGGGGATCGCTTACGGGGCGAGTATCGGAGGTATCTTGACACCTATCGGTACACCGCCAAACCTTATTTTGATGGGTATTATGGAAAAATTCGGGATGGAAGCTATCCCTTTTGCGCAGTGGATGTATATGGTCGCACCTTTGGTTCTCATCATGTTTGTAGTAGTAGGTTTTGTAATGAGTCTGGGGCTTAAAGATATACATATCGAAGCAGACCTTACTACAGAACCTCTTAATTCTGATCAAAAAAAGGTACTCACTATTATAGGCGGATTGATCGCATTACTTTTACTCAATGCTCCCATCAAACCTTACTATGGTGGTCTGGGACTCAGTGAACCGGGTATACTGCTCTCAGCCGGACTGATCCTTTTTGCTCCGCCTTTTTCCATTTTGAACTGGATGGAAGACAAAGATAATATCCCTTACCGTATCATGTTTCTTTTTGGTGCCGGTTTTGCGATAGCAGCTGCATTTACAAAGACGGGTATGGCATCTGAGATCGCTTCACAGCTTGTTACCTTCTCCTCTATGCCGCTACTGCTCTTTTTACTGATCATTGCCGCAATGGTCACTTTCACCACAGAGATCACAAGCAATACAGCACTCATCTCTATCATGCTTCCTATTCTCTTCAAGGTAGCAGAACAAACAGGTATGGATGCAACACTCATCATGATGGTCGCAACGATCTGTGCTTCCTACGCCTTCATGCTTCCTATCGCCACACCGCCTAATGCCATTGCCATGAGTTCCGGTGTAGTTTCCATCAAGACGATGGCAACCTATGGTATTGTATTTAATATCTTAGGTATTATACTTATCGTTACAGTAGCAAGAACTTTCTGGAGCAATATTCTGTAGCTAATCTATCACTACAACTATTATAAATTATCATAAATCAAACTTCCTGTCTATCCGAAAAAGAAAAAATATAGACATAGGGTTAATACCACTATATAATTAAAGAAAATAAGTATACTAATCTAATAAAATGATGAGGAAGTATCCATACTATGTAGTACGAAGTTTCTCCTCTTTTACTGTCCAGATAAATACAATAGGGATAAAGACCAATGTCATAAATGTCCCTACGATCAATCCACCGATCGCCACTGCACCCAATGGAGCAAGCCTTTCAAGTCCAATAGCTGCTCCTTGAGCAACAGGTAACATACCTGCTGAAACTGCAATAGCTGTCATTAGTACAGGTCTGGTACGGATCTTTATCGACTCCAACATCGCATCTTTTTTGTTCATACCTGCCCGTATCTGTTCTATAGCAAAGTGAATGAGCAAGATGGCATTGTTCACAATGACCCCGGAGAGTAGCATAAAGCCCATCATTGCCGGCATAGAGGTATGATATCCTACGGCAAGCATTGTCCATGATGCACCAATGATCGTTAGTGGGATAGAAAAAAGTATCATCAATGATATCTTCACATTGGCAAACATCACGACAAGGGTAAAGAATATAAGTATGACGGCTACACCAATAGCCCCTACCATTCTTCCAGCTGCTGCTTTAAACTGTTTGACATCTCCTATCTGTTCCAATTCCACACCTTGTGGAAGTTTTACTTCTTCAAGCTCTTTTTCAAAATTTGCCATAATGTGTGAAATGGCACCTTTTTCTCTATTTCCATAGACTTCAAGCGTATACTCCAGACCTTCTCTAGTGATACTGCTAGGTTCTTTTGTAAAATCTAACGTAGCTATTTTATTTAAAGGGATCTTGCCTTTTGGTGTATCGATGAGCATACTTAAGACCGTATCAAAATCATCGATCTGTTTTTTAGGTAACCATACTCTTACCGTGTAATCCATACTGTTATCTTTAGCAAAAGTAGCGACGGGAGCACCTCGTAAGGCTAGTTGCAGTTGTGTCGTTATATCTGAACGTTTGAGTCCATAACGCATCGCTTCAGCTTCATCTATATTGAGGTTATAGACCACTTTATCCATATCCCATGAAATGGAAGTTGAAACAATACCCTGTGTCTTCTCTAAAGCTTTTTTCACATCTATCCCCGAAGCTTGCAATGACTCAAGATCCGAAGAACTTAACTTTGCATCCACAGATGCACGAATACTGGACATTGCTGTTGAACCGGCAGGAGCGATATCCAAATACTTTACATGAGGAATTTTAGCTATCTCTTTACGCAATGCTCGGGAGATCTGCCAGATATCCGCTTCTCTACTGTATCGGTCTACATAGGTAGCAATAACAAAAAGATGATCTATGCCAGAACCTGAACCAATACTCAATACCCCTGCTTCAGAACCGATACTTCCGGAAATACGCAGAAGTTCACCCTGCTCTTCAATGATCTTATTTACCTTTTTCATGATTACTTCACTCTTCTCTATTGGAAGATTCGCATCTGTGGTGATCTGAATATTTACGCCACCTGTATCCATCGGCGGCATAAGTTCCTGACCCACCACAGGCATGACGATCCTGGCTGAGATCGCAAACATGACAAGGAGTACAACCATGGAGACAAAACCTAAAAGTTTAGAGGAAGTAACAGATTTTACAATAGATGAAAAGAATGCTTGCGTAAGATCATTGGCACGAATAGTGAGTGAATGAAAAGCATTTTCAACTTTAAGTAATAGTGGATTTTGGATCGTCAAAATGTACATTGAAAGCAATGGCACTGCAACGATCGAAATAACATATGAAGCTGATAACGCCAATAAAAGTGTAGAAACCAGCGGTGCAAAGATGGTCTGCGGATAGCCACCTACAAAAAGCATCGGAGAGAGTGCTATCATCGTTGTCACTGTACCGGAGAAGTCTGCAAACATGATCTCTTTTGTTCCGTCAAAAACAGCTGCATGTATATCCTTCCCCAATTCCCGGTAGTGCCTCTCGATATTCTCCATCACCACCACTGTGTCATCCAACAACAGCCCCAGTGCCAAGATGATCGCCGTAAGTGTGATCACATTAAAGTCTATACCAAACAAACGCATCAAGGCGATCGTTGAGGCATACACCAAAGGAATGGTTACAAGTACTACCAGTATCTGTCGGAAACTTGCCAAAAAGAGGAAAACCACGATCGTAGACATGATAATAGCATCACGAAGGGCTTCGAACATATTTGTTGTACTCTGAACGATCGTCTCTTTTTGTGTGTCACTCACCTCAAAGTTGATGTTTGGATATTGTGTTTTGAAATCAGCAAGAAGATGCTCAACTTTATCAATGGTCTGGATCACATCGGCAGAGACAGAACGCTGAATGGACAAAGCAATCGCTGCTTTACCATTCCCGTAATAGGCAGCTGAATTTTCATAATGACCAAAATAGACCTCAGCCACATCAGAAAGCTTAACATCCGGTGTGAGCATCAATGCTTTGAGCGTAGCTACTTTGTCTCTCTTTCCTTGTGATTTAAGCAAATAACGCTGCTCCTGATTACTTACAAAACCTACAGCATATTCATTGTCATTTTTTTGCAACGTTGCAATGATCTCACCTAAAGAGAGATGGTAGCTGTCCAGTTTAGCTTTATCGACAATAATTTGCAACTCTTTTTCATATCCGCCAAAGATATCAACATTGGCAACCCCAGAGGTTTTGAGTAATTTATGTTTAATATTACTACTCGCCAAATCTCGTATATCTTCAAGTGTAAGTGTTGCATCATCTTTAGGAGACATCGCTAAAACTATCACAGGAGCTGTTGCTTCTGTGATCTTGATGATCTGTGGTTCTTTAATATCTTTTGGCAATTTTGCACGGATCTTAGAGAGTGCATTGGTTACATCATTTACGGCTGTATCAATATCTTTACTGTACTCGAACTCTGCACGTATCACCGTCACTTCATCAATGGTATTGGAGTAGGCACGGCGTATTTCATCTAAAGCATAAAGCTCCTCTTCAACAGGCACGGCAATATTACTTGCCATCGTCTTAGCTGAGGCTCCAGGCTGAACAATGACCAATGCCACTTCAGGGTAGTTGGAGTTTGGAAAAAGGTTTCGGTGCATCTTGTCATAACCCGTAATACCTGTCAGAACAAGCAGTGCAAGAAAAGCAAGGATAATATGCGGTTTCCTTAGGATCTTCTCTACCAAGGAGTTAGACCCTTTACTCATTTTTTAGCTCCTGTGATATTGACATTATCATACGCAGGGAGTTGTGCCAGCTTTACTTCACTCGCTTGGGCAATAGGATATTTTGGACAAGGAGAGATAAGCATACGATTGGCATTTTGCATTTCCACTTTTACTTTCATGGGGAAAAACTTACCTTTTACATAGTTCATTACAAAAGCGCTCTCTTTTTTATGTAAGATCGTATCATTTGGAACAATACATCCTTTAGCTTCATTCGTAAGTACTTCAATATTCACAGAGCTTCCTGTTGGTAAAGCTATTTGTTTAGTCAAAGATGCTTCTGCAGAGATCAACCCGTTTTTTGACGTCGTGTAAATAGATTTAACATACCCTACCTGCTCCTCGTCCATAAAAACATCTTGTTCTTTTTTTATGACAGCATTTTGTGAAGGAGCATAAGAAAAAAGTAGCTTTTTCTTGGCATTACTCATACTTAAAATAGCTTTCCCCGAAGCTGCCAAGTCACCTTCGTGAAGGAGAATAGCATCTATCTCTCCATCAAATGGTGCCACTATTGTCAAATAAGAGAGCTGATGATTCAGTTGTGCTATTTTTTGTTTTGTATTCTCCATAATGGAAGATTTGGCTTTCAGTGAAACACGTGAAATATCAAGCTGTTCTTTAGCCAAACCACCTATGGCAAACAGCTTTTGATTTCGTGCATAAATGCTTTTTGCCAATTCCAGATCATTACTCTGTGCATTCAGGGTTGCTTTAAGTGCATCTATGTTGGAGTTTAATTCTATAGCATCAATACGAACAAGCAGATCACCTTTTTTTACCTTTTGTGCCTCCTCAACAAATACTTTTTCTACGTATCCTGCCAATTTTGTTGAAAGTTTTATACTTTTATCAGAAACGATCTGTGCTAAAAAAGGTATCTTATTCTGCATAGTCCCTTGCTTTGCATCAACTACAGGAACGGTAACTGAACCTGATGAAGGAAGTGATTCATTGGCAATTTCAGTTTTTCTTGTCTCCAAAAGTCCTTTAGCTACAATAATAAGTACCACTACAACAATGATCGAGACAAGCCTGATAATAATTTTCTTTTTTGTCATTATTTAACCCCTTTTTCTAATAAATAATCCATATAGAACTTTCCTTTTTGATAATTATATTTACTCTCTATCAACTTTGCTGCTGTCAAATGTTTTTGACTCGTTGCATAAAGCATATCATTAATTGTGGAAACCCCGTTTTCATAACGGACTCTTTCGATCTTTTCAGACTTTTTAGAGAGATCAAACTGCTTTAACTGCGCCTGATAGTTCGCATACTCCTGTTTCATTTTTTCTACTGCTTCCACAAGAGATTTTCTCAGGTCTAAAAGTGTCTGCTGCTTCTCAAATGTTGCCTGCATTCGTGCAATTTTGGCTTTTTGGGTAGAGGCACTGTTTTTTCCGAAATCAAACAGTGTCCACTTCGCATTGACACCTACCTGCCAGTTCTCCTGAGAATTAAAATCTCCCGGATACTTATTGCTTCCGTCATTTTCACCATAGTTGTATCCGTAGTAAGAGTTCAAGGAAACTTGGGGCAAATTACCGGCTTTACTCTTTTCTATACCCTTGCCTGCTTTTTTAACATTAAGATCAGCGATGGTCATCTTAGATAAAGAAGAAGCTTCATTAAGCAACCTGTTTATGGAATAATTCGGCTTTTTGACAGATACTTTTATAGCTGTGATGGATCCGACATGATCCAAGCCTACCAAAGATGCCAAAGATGCCTTTGCTATGGCCGTATTTCCCTTTAAGACTTCAAGATAAGAGAGATTTCCATACAGGTCATTTTCGGCTTTTAAAAGATCGATCTGTGCCTTTTTACCAAACTTAACTTCATCTGCAATACTGTTTTTTAATTTTTTCTGTGCTTCTACATGTCTGATTTGTGCATCGGACATTTCCTGAAGTGCCAGGATCGAAAGATAAAGAGAAGCGACATTAAATGCAAGCTGCTCTTTTGTTAGTGACAACTTACTCTGGGAAAGTCTTGTAGCAAGGGAGTCCATTTCTATCTGTCTGGTCTGAGCAAATCCGGTAAACAAAGGAACAGAGTATGTGACACCTGTACCAAAAAGATTGGTTGTAGTAGGCACGGCTGCAGGATCTGTTAAAATACTTGCCGGTGTAAGCGGTGCCAGTGTTCGAGGAAGATTAAAATTCGTATAACTCGCTACAACATCAATGCTTCCATACTGTGCAGATGTACTCTCTTCACGACTGGCCTCTGCCAACTCCATTTGTGCTTTACTCTGCTTGACCACTGTACTATGCTCCATAGCATGCTTTATCAGACCATCAAGTGTAGATCCAAACAGAGTACTCCCGGACAGAGTTAAAGTAAAAACTGACAGATAAAAAATTCGTCTCATTAACGTACTCCCTTAATTATAAAGCATAAGGGTACCTAGTTAAGATGAATTTAAAGTGAATTGGAGAAAATGACATCTTCATAAGTAATTTCAAAATTTACAATAATGATTTTGTGAAAACGAAAACCTTATAAAGTATATTTATTTACTCTCTTTACTGATCATATCACTAAAGTGATCAACCTTAAACTGTGTCTGTGTCAACTGTTCAAAATAGAGTCTGGCTTTATGGAATTTATAGGCAGACTCACTCTTCCTGATACGAAAGAGCAGTTGGATCATGTTTTTTCTATGATAATTTCTGTAATGTTCGACCTTAAGAGGATCAGACTGGCGTTCTGTCAGCTCCTTATCACAATCACTGACCGCTTCACAGCGGCGCATGATAAGGAATCTATAGGCAGAAAGCTCATAATAGAAAAGGTCACTTGCCTTGATCTTGTCATACGCTGAGTACTTGATGATCTGCTTCAGGGCATCTCTTGGTCTAAGGAAACCATGCCAGACCAGCGTCGTATAAAACTTGACTACAAATCCAATATTTTTGATCTTGTCTGATTCCAGTAATATATTGAACTTTTTCTGAAGTGATAGCGTTACAAACTTTTCTCTGAATTGGGCAATATTCCTGGCTAACTCAGCACTCTGTGGTGAATCATTCTGGGTATTGAACAGCTCCCACTCTCTTGCCTGAAGATCATAATGGTGGATGATCTTAATGACATTGGCATTGTCCTTCATCAGATAGTGCAGCTCCTCCTCGTTAAGTCTATTTAAAAGAGAGATCCCGGTTTCAAAAAAAGAGAGACTTTCCCCGTAGCTCACCGCCGGAACATCACCGTCCGTAAAGATCTCCTTCGGAGGATTCATCAAGCCCAGTCCATACTTTTGGCCCAGATACAGATAGCGAAAGATCGCAACGATATTGATCAGCTCTCCCTTGTGTATTTCTGAGTGAGCAGATAGGAGTCTGCTGATACTCTTGTAGCTTTTCAGAGCGATCTTCACAAATTCATGGATATCTTCCATATTAAAATACTCACCCTGGTTTGCCAAACCGTAATAGATAAAAGCACTGTGCATTTTAAAAATAGTTTGTACACTGAGATCCTCTTGTCTCAAAGCAAAATCATCAATATACTCTGCCTCTCTCTGCAGTTGTTCAACATAATCCTGTCGTGATATCTCATGGCTTTGCAGATCATCTTCGAGATCTTCCACCTTTTTTACAGATCCTGCATACGTATGATAGGTATGTGATCCTAGAGTCTCCAAAAGATCTTTTACTGCAAGGTATCCTCCATGGTGTGAAACTTCAAAGCGTGCCTGTTCCGTATCGACCTGCAGTCGTTCAAACTGCTCTTCAATATTTTTCATGGCATCAGAAAGCATTTTCCACTGTACGGTTATTTTACTGTTACGTCCTGCACCTTTCGCCTGGATATTGTAATTGTTGGTATGCTCCATCGATGACCAGAGGCTTTCAAAAGTGGTATGGAGCTGAATCTCAACGTTGAAATAGTCTTTGAGCTTTCGAAGTACGTCCATACTCGTATCCTGAGGATCAAGTAGTGTAAAGAGTGTATTGGGATCGACAGGAATAGTATCATTCTTTCCGGAAATGGCAGCATCAAAACGGGGATTAAAAAGCGTATGGTCACAATGAAGCCCACGATACCCGCTTTTCTTTTCAACAGTATAGAAGCCATACAGAAGATGATCATCCGTACGATTGTCATATTCAAAGAAATTATATAAGGTCCGTGCTACCCACTCTTTTTCATAAGGATAAGAACAGACAAAAAGCATGCCTATCAGATCATGAAGTGCACCCCCTTTGAGAAAGATCTTCAAAGGCTCTTCAAACAGTTTAGGATCATGAAGACCCAGTTTCACCAGTTTTTTGATCACAGAGTCCGTATATTTGTATCGGATCTTGATCGTATCGACTCCCGAATATTCCAAAACAGTGATCTCTTTGTCAAAGGGAACCTTTTTCTCCAGTTCCTGAAAATATCCGATCAGACTCTCTGTATATCGGGGAAGCACTCCTTTAGGTTCGACCATCCCTTTTCCTGCTATGACTTCCTCATCGATACCTACAAGTCTGCAATAGACTTCCATACATTGAAGAATCCCCTCTTTAAAGGCAGGAAGATTCTCTTCTCCTATGGTCGCTGCTGCATTTTGATCATTCATCGTCTGCTCTATCTGTGGGATCAAGGCATCTAATGGCTGATAATCTGTTTTGGGTGTAAAGTGGTGAATTCCTATATATGAATGCATGTCTATCCTGGTTATCATGTTTTATTTACAAGTACCGATATTATACACTGAAATATTCTGCTTTTATGCTAAAATCAGAGGAACAAGTAAATCACTTATAGACAAATAAGGATCATAATGAATTACAAAAGTATATATATCTCTTCATCAGAAGAACGTGCAGGTTCCCTGATCATTGCAATAGGGTTTATGGAAATGATAAAAGCACGATATGAAAAAGTGGCTTTTTTCCGCCCTATTATTCCTGATGGGGAAGAGATAGAGAATGATATTGCCTTTATGTGCAAACATTTTGAACTTGATATGAACTACAAAGAGTGTTGTGGGTTTACCATAAGCGAATACATAGAAGCCTATGGAAGAGATACAGAAGATCAACTACATGAATCTTTAATACGTAAAGTAAAAAAACTCCTTGAAACCTATGATTTTCTTCTCATAGAAGGGTACCATCGTGATGCATTTGGTTCTGTATTTGATTTTGATATCAATTTGGAAATAGCCAAAAACCTCAATACGGTTTTCGTTCCCATCATCAAAGCCAAAGGGAAATCAAGTCATAAAATAGTCAACGAGATACAACTTACCATAGAGATGATAGAAGCAGAGGGGTGTACACATTTTGCTACATTTGTCAATAGAGCAAATGAAGAGATCATAGCAAATATAAAAAAACGTATCGAGGCAAAAGAGATCACTGACCCCATATATATACTTCCGGAAGTCAAAGAGTTAAATACACCGACCCTTGCACAAGTGACACAATCACTCAGTGCCAAGATGCTCTTGGGGACACAAAAACAGTTAGAGCATCTTGTGCATGGAAATAAAATTGCCGCTATGGGTGTGGAAAATTATCTTTCTCGTATTGACAATGGTGATATTGTCATAATCCCCGGAGATCGCATTGATATTATTATGGCATCTATACTCTCTTATTATGCCAAAAACCATACAAATATTATAGGTATCGTCCTTAGTGGAGGCATATCACTCTCTGAGCCATTTATGAAACTCCTTGAAGATTTTTCAGAAACAGCCATTCCTATGTTTACAGTTGAACCTAACAGTTACGAAACAGCCATTGCCTTAGATAAAATTTCTGCCGATATCACAACAGAGAGTACACGGAAAATCACCCTTGCGAAAGGTTTATTTGACGCAGCTACAGACAAAGAGAAGATGCGTAAACGCTTTCAGTCAAGTGCAAACAATACACTTACCCCTATCATGTTTCAATACAGACTCTTTGAACAGGCACAATCAAACAGACAAAAGATCGTACTTCCGGAGAGTGATGATGAGCGTATCCTTAGAGCCACTGAAATTTTGATCCACAGAGATATTGTTAATATCATTCTTTTGGGTAATCGTAAAGTGATTGAAAAAAGATGTAAGAAAATTGATATAGACATCTCTAAAGCAGAGATCATTGATCCTGAAGAGAGTCCACTGCAAGAGCAATTTGCACAAACATTTTATGAGATGAGAAAAAAGAAGGGATTAACCCTGGATGCAGCCAGAGATGCAATGGTACATGTGAATTACTTCGCTACCATGCTGGTGCAAGAAGGGCTGGCAGACGGAATGGTTTCAGGAGCAACACATACCACTGCCGACACTGTCCGGCCTGCCCTGCAGATCATAAAAACAAAAGCAGATATCTCCATTGTTTCAAGTATCTTCTTTATGTGCCTTGATACCAAAGTTCTGGTGTATGGTGATTGTGCAGTGAATATGGATCCCACAGCAGAAGAGTTGGCTCAAATTGCAGTCTCTTCTGCTGATACAGCTAAGGCATTCGGCATTGACCCTAAAGTGGCTCTACTCTCTTACTCGACCGGTTCATCCGGAACAGGACCGGAGGTAGAAAAAGTACGGGAAGCGACCAAATTAGCACAAGCTATGCGACCGGATTATCTGATAGAAGGTCCTATCCAATATGATGCTGCTATTGATGAAAAAGTAGCCAAAAAGAAACTTCCGGACTCCCAAGTGGCAGGAAAAGCAACAGTGTTCATATTCCCGGATCTCAATACAGGAAACAACACATACAAAGCGGTACAGCGTTCTACCGATGCACTCGCCATAGGCCCTGTACTTCAAGGTTTGCGTCTGCCTGTCAATGACCTGAGTCGTGGTTGTTTGGTAGATGACATAGTCAATACGGTTGCGATCACAGCGATCCAGGCACAGAGAGGAGAGGAAAAATGAATATACTGGTACTAAACTCCGGCAGCTCTTCACTAAAGTGTCAATACTTTATAGATCAAAAAAGTGTTGCCTCCCTGATAGTTGAACGTATAGGAGAAGAGAAGGGATACAGCAAGATAGACTATCAGAAACAAAGTTTCAGCAGAACAACGCCTGTCTCTAACCATCTGCAAGCCCTGGAAACGATATTTTCCCTTTTAAAAGAGTCTGGTGTAATGCACTCAGTAGATGATCTGGATGCCATCGGGCACCGTGTGGTACATGGCGGCTCTGATTTTTCAGAACCGACACTTGTTACGCAAGCAGTGATAGAGACCATCCGATCTCTTATCCCCCTTGCACCGCTTCACAATCCTGCAAATCTCAAAGGCATAGAAGTGATCAGCAAAGCACATCCGAATTTGCCACAGGTTGCTGTCTTTGACACAGCATTTCATCAAACCATACCGGATCATGCAGCACTCTACCCTATCCCTTACGACCTCTACCAAAAGTCAGGTATCAGGCGCTACGGTTTTCATGGCACTTCTCATGCTTATGTTGCCAAAGAAGCTGCAGATATGATGGGAAGAGATCTCAACAAACTCAATCTCATCACTCTGCATCTTGGAAATGGTGCCAGTGCTTGTGCCATCAAAGCAGGAAAAAGTATCGATACCTCTATGGGACTGACCCCCCTGGAGGGTTTGATGATGGGAACACGCTCCGGAGACATAGACCCGGCCATCATCCCTTTTCTCTCACACAATCATGAGATGGATATCGATGCCATCGATAAGATGCTCAACAAAGAGAGTGGATTAAAAGGTATTTGCGGTACGAATGATATGCGTGAAGTTATCATCCAGGCAGAAGAAGAGGATACTCTCTCTTCACTTGCATTGGAAATGTACACCTATAGGATTAAAAAATATATTGGATCCTACAGTGCTGTATTAGGTCGAGTAGATGCTATAGTATTTACCGGTGGCATAGGAGAACATGCTGTCAAAGTCCGTGATATGGTCTGTGAAGGACTTGAGGAATCCATTGGATTGAAACTTGACACTGTCAAAAACGAGATAGCATCAACGCAGAACCGTTCTATCCACAAAGGGGAAAGTAAAATACAACTTTTCATCATTCCCACCAATGAGGAATTGGAAATAGTACTTCAAGCTGAAAAGACCATAAAAAATATGATAACGAATTAGATCTAATTTATAATTATTAAAAATCTCTCAACGTTCGCTGTACTGGTAGTTAGATTGGATTGTATAAAGTTAGTGGCCGGGAGAGGGGGATTCGAACCCCCGGAGGTATTACCCTCACCGGTTTTCAAGACCGGCACATTCGACCACTCTGACATCTCCCGACATTTGAAGAATAGAATATTATCTAAAAATAGATAAGA
>JAYEOF010000298.1:0-3259 GCA_034722695.1 Campylobacterota bacterium | reverse complement strand
CCACACTTCCAGTGTTGCAAAAGGGTCTATCATATGGAAACCTAAAAATCTGGAACCCTGCAACGTTCCTTCAAGCATTTGAAGATCGATAAAAAATGATAAGAAGAAGAACAGATGGATTGCAATTACCAAAATCCATCGCTTCATTCTATAACTAAATTTTCGCTTTCCCTCTTTTGTTGTATCAAAAAAAGTAGACCAAAAAGTAGTATTCTTTATGGTCTCTCGGTTATTATACTTATCCATCTTACCCTTCCTCTTTTATACTACTTTTTAGCAGCTGCTGCCCTAGCCGGGAACTCACCTATCTCATCTGCAATTCTTTTTAGATCTTCTTCACTCAATGGAAGCAAAAGACCTTTCATAACTACATTCTCTTTTCTACCTGACTTAAACTCAACCAGGTCTGTATAAAGCTTCTCTGCACTCTGTCCAAAGATCTTAGGTCCCATCATTGGTTTACCGTTTTGCATACCCGAACCATTTACACCATGACAAGAGGCACATTTACTCTTATACTCATTACTGACTTGGAATGCTCCTGCACTCCCTGCTTTGTCTCTTAGTGCATTAAGCTTGTCATCCTCTTTTTTTCTATCATCTTTCTCTTCAATGGCTACCGTTTTAGCGGCTGTCATTGTATCACCAAAGTCTTCTATGACTTTTCCATGTTGACCACCATGATACGCAGGTCCTCCCATAAAAGTAAATACCATTAATCCTACAACACCTAAAGTCAGTAACCCTACAACAATATTTTTAAGACTCGGCATTTAGTGCCTCCCTGTACTGAATTTCACACAAATCATTTAGTGATTTGTTACACTGTGTTTTAACACTTGTAATTCTTGTCATTCTATTTCCTTAACGCTTTTATTTCTTCATTGAAACTGTAGATCTCATCTGCCAATGTTCTGATCTCATCTTCACTCATCATCTTGATAAGATCATCCATGAGTACATTACTCTTTTTACCACTCTTAAAGTCTGCAATCGCAGAGAAGATCTCATCTGAACTCTTTCCAAGCAGTGAAGGACCGATCACACCATTGGCATAATCATCATGACATGCTGAACACTTTACCATGAATTTAATACTCAGTTTTTTCACCAACATTGAGATCTGTATTTTTTCATAAGGACTTCGTACATTCATATTGGCTTCTATCGCTGTTCTTGGTTTTGTTCTTACCGCCGCATCTACGTTGGCAGGTTTGGCATTTGGGTCATACTCACTCTTGATATTATAGTCATAGTAGTATTTGTCCTTTTGTCCATTTTCAGTGCTGACTTTTTCCTTCTCTTCTACTTTGATAGCTTTTGCATCACTGCTTTGTACTATCTCTATCTTTGGTGCTTTACTACTTTCAGGAGATGCTTCTTTTACTGTCTGCTCTGTCTTGCTTTTAGCTTGATCATCATCACCACCACAACCTGTTAATAGAAATACGACACAGCTGAGTGCAATTGTTTTTATAGTTAGATTTTTTATCATGTATTTTTTCCTTTTCCATATTGCTCTTCATAGGTCACTCTTGGCTTCACTACGATAGACGGTTTCAATGTAGGACAAACCTCTTCACAGGCACCACACCCGATACATCCGTCATATATCTCTGGTCTTTTACCACCATTTTTATCCGGTACCATGGCGATGGCAGACATTGGATTTGGTATCGGACACATATCTGCACACAGTGTACACTGTTTGCCTTCAAAACTATCCAGTTTTTCCAATATATCAAGCTCATTTTGTGTTACATTATTCACACTATCCGTGAATCTATGCATCTTGGTGTTGAAACCTTCAGGAATAGGTGTATTGGTCATAGCAATACAGGTATCCGGAAACTCTAACACAGCAATTCCCATATGTATATCTTCAGGTTTTTCACAATCATGAGACAATGCTCCAGTAGGACAGGCAAGTACACAGGGAACACCTTTACATGCCCAACATCCTCTTACCGTTGCATCTATATAAGGGGTTCCAAGACCATGACCTTTACCCCAGTCAGCCAACTCTATGGAGTGATAGGGACAAACTTGCAGACACTGTCCACACTTGATACATAGACCTAAAAACTCTTTTTCATCTACTGCACCGGGAGGTCTCAGACGCATTTCATCAGCTAAAAGATAAGGACTAAGCCCTACACCACCAGCCATTACCAGCCCCAAAATACCCAGTGTCGAATATTTGATGAACTCTCTTCTGTCTGTTTTTACTTTTGCCATCGATCTCTATCCTTTCAACTTTACTTTTGGTTTCTCATCTTCCAGCAAAAAGATCGGTGCCGTAAATGGTGCCAATTCTGCTAGAAAATTCAACAATGATATCACTGGAGAACCATAAAAGAACTTTACGTTAGGATTATATACCCAAAGCTGGTCAGCATACTGATAGACTTTGTGTGAAGTATCACCTATATTGTCACCATCTCTATCAAATCCTTCATAGTTATCCCAGTAGTTACCCACGATCTCATTTTTATTTGTCTTGCTTCCTCGGCTGTCATTGACAATATCTTCGATATTTCCCATAATAGTATTATTTTTAATAATATTATTTTCACTTAATGAATGAAAATGCAATGCTTCTGAGTTATAGAGTATTTTATTATCCTCTATCCAATTATGGGTACCAGGCTCAAAAGGAGATCTATCTATATAGAGCCCCTGTGCATTATAAAGTATAGTATTATTTTTAAGTGTAAAGTTTGAGACATCTTTGAGACCTATACCCATACCTGTTGCACCCAAAGAACTCTTCACCACATTTCCTGTAGCGACCGTGTCTTTAGAGTACATAAAAAATATCCCTACAGAGTTATATTTATAGGTATTGTTCTTAACAAAATTTTTACCTGCATACATAAAATGCAGAGAGTACCTGCAATGCTCACCATAATTCTCTTCGATAAGATTACCATGGGAATACCAGACTACCATATCTCTAGATTTTATGAGTCTGTTTTTCTTCACAATATTATCATTGCTGTACCAGAGTCGCAAACCATCACCCCGAAGGCCAAGATCAAGATCTTTTGAAGTGATGGTATTATTTGATATTATAGAGTTACGTGTCATCTGCATATCGATGCCAAAGAGACAATCATCTATCACACAATTACTGATCTCACATTGCTTAGCATTTTCCACAGTGATACCGGCATCAAGTTGATGATGCAAACTCCCACTGTTTGTTACTCTAATATTCTTAAGAGTAACATAAGAGCTTTTTATAGCAATAACCGTA
>JAYEOF010000297.1:7838-13539 GCA_034722695.1 Campylobacterota bacterium | reverse complement strand
CGTTGGGATAGGGATGATATACAAGTGAAGAGTGAAGAGTGAAGAGTGAAGAATTTGTAGCATCTCAGTGGGGTCGTATAGATAAAATACTTGCTACAGAATTAGAGGTAAGCCGTAACCAAGTAGAAAAGCTTGTGAAAGATGGTTTAGTCTCTGTCAATGATAAAGTGATCACCAAAACAAGCTATAAAGTTGCGGTAGATGATGTGATCACTTACACCTTTAAAGAAGCAGAAAAAAGAGTTGCTCCTCCTATTGATTTTGATGTGGAGATACTGTATGAAGATGAGTATCTTTTGGTGGTCAATAAACCTTCAGGGCTGGTAGTCCATCCGGCTCCCTCAGTGAAAGAGCCTACGCTTGTGGATTGGCTCATTCATAAAGGTATTTCTCTTTCAACTATAAGTGGGGAAGAGCGTCATGGTATCGTGCATCGTATAGACAAAGAGACTACAGGTGCACTTGTTGTAGCTAAAGACAACAAGACCCATGAGAAGCTTAGTGAACAGCTGCAAGATAAAAGTATGGGTCGTTATTACTTGGCACTGATTGACTGTCCTCTAAAAGATGATATTGTGATAGATAAGCCCATAGGCAGGAATCCAAAAAACAGACTGAAAATGGATGTGGTGCAAGACGGGAGAAATGCTAAAACAGCTTTTGTGAAACTCTTAACTTCCCCATATGATGTAGAACTTATAGCCGCAAAACTTTTTACAGGAAGAACCCATCAGATACGTGTACATCTCAATACTTTGGGACGTCATATACTGGGTGATGATTTATATGGATTTAAGACCAAAAGAGATAAAATAGCACGCGTTAATCTACATGCATATTTGCTATATTTAGTCCACCCAATTACCGGTGAAAAAATGGAGTTTGTAGCCCCGCTTTTTGATGATATGAAAACATATATGTCAAAATATTTTGATCAAGGTGAAATCGATGAAAAAATCAATCCTCTTACTCTCGGTACTCGCTTTAATCATTTTTAATGGCTGTGGTGGTGTTAAAGGGTTGATGATCTATGATACAGATCCGACTTTGAGAACCATCAAACAAGTAAGAGCATTTCCAATGATGAATTCTGTAGGTTTTGAGTGGAAAAAGATAGAAGACAAACATATACACGGAATCAATATTTATAGAAAAGCTCTTTCAGATCAAGAAAACCAAGAGTTTAAACATATCGGTTCCATAGGTAATCGATATGCAACACATTTTGTAGATACCCATGTAAAACCAAATACAAAATACCTCTATACTTTTACAACATTTGCCTTGGGTAAAGAGTCTAAACGCAGTGCCGTCCTGCGTGTGAAAACACGTCCGACTTTTGCCGCTGTATCTTTTGTAAAAGCGTATAAAGAGGCACCTGGTGTGGTGAAGCTTTTATGGAGACCGCATCCAAGTGAGAGAGTAAATGTCTATATCATCGAAAGGTCGGTGAATGATGGTGCGTGGAAATATGTATCACAGGTAGAGGGACAATTGATGGCTGAGTATATTGATACCTTTGTTCGAAATGGCAATACCTATGCCTATCGGATCATCGCCAAAAGTTATGATAATATCAGAGCAAAAGCAAGTCAAGCTACACAGATATCATTGTAAATCTAAATTCAAATAAATAAACTAAGAAGAAAATATGCCACATTTAAAAGTTACTCCTTTTGATACCTCGTTACTGGAAGAAAAAATCTCTAAAAGTCAGATCATCACCTTTCGTGCAACGGCACTTAAAGGAGATGATGAACTTCTAGGTGTTGAACATGGTGGAGAAGAGTTTTTACTTCAACTAAAACCAGATGAAAAAGCAACACTTCTCAAGTATGATAAAGTGACAAGACCTCTAAAAGTCAATCTCTTAAAAGAAGCACTGGATAAGGTTTCAAAAGAGTTGGACCTGGAGATACAAAGTTCAAATATCGCTATGTCTAATACAAAACCAGCACTCTCCTCAGAGTATTTTAAAAAGATAGAAGATTTTGAAAATATCACGTATCCTAAAGAGAAGATCTCTGTTGAGGTAGGATTTGGTTCTGGGCGACATCTGCTTCATCAGGCAAAAAAGAACCCTGATACACTTTTTATAGGTATCGAGATCCATACACCTTCGGCACAACAGGTACTTAAGCAGATAGAACTGCAAGAGCTTGATAATATCTGGGTGGTCAACTATGATGCAAGACTTTTTTTGGAGATGTTACCTTCAAATTGTTGTGAACAGATCTTTGTACATTTCCCTGTACCATGGGATAAAAAACCACAAAGAAGAGTCATCAGTACAAGTTTTGTAGCTGAGTCGATGAGAGTATTGAGAGTGGATGGTCGATTAGAGCTTCGTACAGACAGTGACAAATACTTCTGGTATGCTTTAGAGACTTTTTTCTCTGTACCCAAAGTGGAAGTGGAAATACGAAAAAATGAAGCACTGGAAGTGACCAGTAAATATGAAGCAAGATGGAAAAGACAAGAGAAAGATATCTATGATGTCTATGTAAAATGCACACAAGATTCTGAATCTAAAGTTTTGAGTCTAGACTTTAATTTTAATATTGTAAAATATAGAAAAGATTTGGAAGAGCAGTTACCTAAAAAAGCAATGGTCTTTGACGGGTATTTTGTGCACTTTGAACGTATCTATAAAATAGGGGAAGAGAAACTTCTTGTTAAATGTGCATTTGGAAGTTTTGACAGACCTGAACATAAATATATTTTAATAGAAGAAAATAGCTGTAGATACTTTGTCTCACCGCCAGTGAAGACAACAGTCAACTATGAAGCACACAAAAAAATAATGGAGCTTATCAACAATGTCTAATGTAATTACTGCTTCACATCTCACACTTGCATATGACAATGGTGCAAAAGAGATCATTAAAGATGCGAATTTTAGCATTAAAAAAGGGGAGTTTGTTTTTATCACCGGTCCAAGTGGTTCTGGTAAATCTACTCTTTTAAAAGCACTCTATGGACAGATCAAGCCAACTGAAGGCAACCTTGTTGTAGGAGGACTGGATCTGGCAACTGCACGCCAAAGTAAGCTTCAAGAGTTAAGAACGCATATGGGTATCATTTTTCAAGACTATAAACTTGTCAATGAATGGACTGTAGCCAAAAATGTTGTTTTGCCTCTGATGATAGCAGGTTACTCTGTTGATGTACAAAATACACAGGCACATAGACTTCTTAAGCATGTAAAGCTTGCAGAACATGTTGATAAGTTTCCGCTTGAGTTAAGTGGTGGAGAACAACAGCGTGTAGGTGTGGCAAGAGCATTAGCCAAAAATCCGGTAGTAATACTTGCAGATGAACCTACAGGTAACCTTGATGACTACTCTTCAAACGTGATCTGGGATCTTATGGAAAATGCATGCCAACAACTTGAGACAACAGTTCTGGTAGTGACACACAAAATTCCAACGATCTTCTCTTTACCGTATAGACATTTTATCATAGAAAGCAAGGGTGTATATGAAGTTCATTAAAAATCATCTTATGTTCATCTTTCCGCTTATGGCGATACTCTTAGGGATAGAATTTTATCTTGTATTTGACAGAACAACGGACTCTTATGAAAAAGGTCTTAAAGAGGGATACTCCATGCTGGTTGTTACCAAAAAGCCTATGGAGCTCTCAGCACTGAAGAGGCTCAATAACCATATTAGTACAAGTGAAAAGATAAAAAGAGAGAATATTGTCTCCGAGATAGCAAAAGGAGTAAGTAAAAGCAGTAGTAAGGAGATATTGGCTGCACTACCTTACTTTTACAATGTTGGGTTGGATTCCTACTTGCATACCTCTGGCTTAGAGAAGATAAAAATGGACCTTGAGGCGGATACAAATATTAAAAAAGTAGAAACGTTTGGCGGCAGTTACAGTTCAGCGTACAGACTATTCTCTTTTATCAAGTTTACTTTGAAACTGTTTATTTTTTTTATGGGTGTGGTGAGTCTTTTCCTTATTATTAAACAGATGGAGATCTGGAAATATGCACATAAGCAGCGTATGCAGGTCATGGAGATATTTGGTGCTCCCCTGATGTTGAGATCTGGGGTACTTTTCAAAGTGGCTATAGCAGATGCCTTTATTGCAACTATTTTAACTTCTGTGGTTTTCCTCTATGTGAAATTT
Source organism: Campylobacterota bacterium (assembly GCA_034722695.1). GTDB lineage: Bacteria > Campylobacterota > Campylobacteria > Campylobacterales > Sulfurovaceae > Sulfurovum. The sequence continues at coordinate 9,399 of JAYEOF010000297.1, read as the reverse complement.
CAATGGGCAGCCAACAGTGGTATCGATATTATGGTGCAAAATCAAGAAGAACTTTTTAGACTTACTGATATGGCTATTCTTTTAGGTTCAGCGTTATTGTTAGTTATTATTGCAGTATATAGTGTAGTCTTTACAAGTAAGGGAGTGCAGGAGTGAAATCCCTCATCTTGTACTGTTTTGTAGTCATAGGTTTACTTCAGGGTGCCTCCACTGTAACAAAGATAAAAAATTCCCAAAAAGATCTCTCAGACACAGCTTCCGCAAAAAAACAGGCAAACAGAAAGCTTGGAAAGATAGCAAAAGATATCCAATCTGCAGAAAAAGATATTGTATATCTTGAAAAAAAAATAGATGAACTGGGTAAAAATCAGGATAAAACCCAAAAAGAGTATGAAGCACTTAAAGTAGAGTTGAGCAGATCGAAAAAGGATTTCACGAAAACAAGTCAAGAGCTTGAACAAAAGCGTAAAGCGTTCATCACCTTGTTATCTGAACAGTTTTCTGTGATCTTTGCGATGGAACAAGCGCATGAACCTACACGAACATCTATCATCTCACAAGAGATATATAAAGCATATAAAGAACATAATGCCAAAGTATTAGCATCATTGAAATCTGAAATCGGCACACTTAAAAAACGTAAAAAAGAGAAGCTCTACTTACGTGATAAAACCCAAAAAGAGATCAAACGAATCGTGAAAAAACGAGAGGATTTTGCTGCAAAGAAATTGGCTAAAAAGAAATTGTTAAAAAAACTCTCAGGAGATGAAGAGAAGTATAACACCAAGTTAGCAAAAATTGAAGATAAGCAAAATTCACTTCGTTCTACTTTAGCTAACTTAAATATCTTGCATACACAAGAAGTGGAAGAGGCACGTAAACGTGCAGCTGCAAGAAAAGAGGCGATGCGTCTTGAAAAAGAACGAAAAAGACGTATTCGTAAAGAGAAAGCTTTAGCTCGTGCAAAAGCGAAAAAAGCCAAAAAGGCTATTGAGTTAGCTAAAACCAAAGAAGCGAAAAAAGCGGCTAGATTGGCAGCAAAAAAAGCAGAAAAAGAAGTAGCACGGGTACAAAAGAAAGCAACTAAACAGAGTGAAAAAGTAAGAAAAATAAACTCTTCGTACAAGAAGTCAAAAGTGTATGCATATAAAGGCGGGAAAACATTGTCACCTATCCCCGGTGCACGACTGGTAAAGAAGTTTGGTACCTATATAGACCCTATCTATAAAATAAAGATATTTAATGAGTCCATCACACTCAAGGCACCTTCGTCCAACGCAAAAGTGCAAAATGTACTTAATGGTAAGGTGGTATTTGCAGGGAAAAGCAGTATGCTGGGTAAAGTGGTTGTTGTCGCACACAGTGGTAAGATACACACAGTATATGCAGGACTTTCCAAGATCGCACCCAATATTAAAGCAGGCCGGAAGATAAAAAAAGGGTATGTTGTTGGAAAAGTATCAAGTAAACTGATGTTCCAAGCGACTAAAAACTCTAAACATATCAATCCGTTGAAGTTGATACGGATATAGAATCCTCTGAACAACTTAGGCACTCATAA
>JAYEOF010000297.1:0-7738 GCA_034722695.1 Campylobacterota bacterium | reverse complement strand
CTAAGTTGTTCAGAGGATTCTATAATTTAAACCCCTCCTAAACCACTTTTAGATATAATCGCGAAATTATATAAAGGTGTATTTGTGACTAAAAGAGTATTGGTAAAATTTTCTGGTGAAGCTTTAGCTGGTGAAAATGGGTATGGGATCGATACTCAGATTCTTCACTTTATTGCAGGTGAGATCAAAGAGCTTGTAGATGCAGGCGTTGAAGTAGCGGTTGTTGTTGGCGGTGGTAACATTATCCGTGGTGTGAGTGCTGCTGCTGATGGTATCATCAAAAGAACAAGTGGTGACTATATGGGTATGCTTGCAACTGTGATCAACGGTGTGGCTATTCAAGAGGCATTAGAGCATGAAGGACTTGAGGCGAGACTTCAGTCTGCTATCGACATGAAAGAGATAGGTGAAGCGTTTATCGTGCGTCGTGCGAGAAGACACCTGGAAAAAGGTCGTATAGTAGTATTTGCAGGTGGTACAGGTAACCCTTATTTTACTACCGATACAGCAGCAACACTTAGAGCTTCTGAAATAGAAGCAGAACTTCTCATCAAAGCGACTAAAGTAGATGGTGTCTATGACAAAGATCCTAATAAGTTTGATGATGCAGTGAAGCTTGATACGCTTACGTATGATCAGGCATTGAGTGATAATATTAAAGTGATGGATGATACTTCTATCGCATTGGCTAAAGAGAACGGATTGCCTATTGTTGTATGTAACATGTTTGAAAAAGGTAATCTACTTGCTATTATCAAAGGTGATATGAGCCTTTGTTCAATTGTAAAATAAACAGAAGATAAAACAAATATATTGATTAAGGAATAAATATGAGAACAGAACAACTCACTGCAGTAGCACTTGAAAAAGTAGATTTTGATAAGTACCTTCTGGCAAATGCTGTAGGTAAAAGAGCGGAAGCAATAGCAAATGGTGCCCAATCACTGTTAGATATAGATACAAGCGCTATGAAATATGCCGATATTGCACTTCAAGAAATTGCTGAAGGTAAAATCACTGTAAGTTTAGAAAGCTAAAAACCCTTGGATGCTTTTCTCAATAAAGCTAAAAATATACAGACGATAGAAGAGGCAAAAGCCCTTCTATGGGAACAGATCCCATCTCCTTTACCCGCTACCATAAAAGCACTTGAACTTTCACTGACCGCACATGACGGGCAGAAACGTAAAAGTGGTGAACCTTACATCGTACATCCCATACTTGTAGCAGCTATCACTGCTGCTTTCTCCAATGATGAGACCATGGTACAAGCTGCTTTGCTTCATGACGTAGTGGAAGATACCCATTTTGATATTGAAGATATGGAGCGTGAGTTCAGTGATGATGTTGCCCATATGGTTGAAGGTCTGACCAAGATCGTTGAGATAAGAGATGAAGAACTGGCTCCCTCAGGTTCAGATGAACGACTCATTAACTCTGCACTTACTTTTCGTAAGATGCTTATAGCTTCCATCAAAGATATACGTGTATTGGTCATAAAACTTTGTGACAGACTGCACAATATGCTTACGCTGGATGCACTCACTCCCCAAAAACAAAGACGTATCGCAGAAGAGACCTTGGTGGTTTATGCACCTATTGCACATAGACTTGGTATTTCACGTTTGAAAAATCATTTGGAAGATCTGAGTTTTTATTATATCTATCCGGATGATTATAAAAAGATCGATGATTATATTCAGAGTAATGCACAGAATCTACAGTTTAAACTCAATGCTTTCATCCAAAAGGTAAGAGCTACCATGGATAAAAATGGTTTTGATCAAGAGCAGTATGAGATCATAGGAAGAGTGAAACACTACTACTCTATTTACCTTAAGATGCATCGTAAAGGTGTGAGTATAGAAGAGGTGCTTGACCTGCTTGCCATTCGTATCATCGTGAAAGAGCCTATAGAGTGCTATAGGGTTTTAGGTTTGATGCACTTGACCTTTACACCACTTATCTCACGATTTAAGGACTATATCGCAGTACCTAAAGAGAATGGATATAAAACTATACATACAACACTGTTTAATGAAGAAGGCATTGTTGAGGCACAGATACGAACATCTGATATGCATAAACTTGCTGAGTATGGTGTTGCTGCACATTGGAAATATAAAGATGGTGGAGACAGTGTCAATTTAGAGTGGTTGGAGAGTCTGCATTATCAAACGGAATGTGTAGAAGAGTTTTATGAATTGGCAAAAAGTGACCTTTTCTCTGAAGATATTACTGTATTTTCACCTAAAGGCGATTATTATACTCTGCCAAAAGGTTCAGTAGCACTTGATTTTGCCTATGCGATCCACTCTCAGGTTGGTGCTGCAGCGACAGGTGCACTGGTCAATAAGCATAAATCATCACTATTGACCATATTGAAAAATGGTGATATTGTTAATATCTTAAAAGATGAAGCACCACATCTTCATTGCTCATGGCTGGATACAGTAAAAACATCCAAAGCACAAGATGGTATAAGAAGTCATTGCCGTGCAAGGATAAAAGAGTCAGATACGCTTAGTGCCTATAATATTTTAGCAACACTTTTTGTACAAACAAGTTCAGCTATGAAAGAGTTGATAGAGATAGTAGAATTGAAAGACTCTATACATAAATTGCCTGTGCAGCGTGACTATTATATAGAAACCATACATAAAGTGGCTGAGTATATGGGAACCAAAGAGGTGCGTTTTTGGGAACTGCTTAAAAAAGGGTATAAAAAGCCTCTGATCAAAGAGATAGAGCACTTTAAATTCTTTACGAATAAGCCTTTGGACGGTGTAGAGTTTGATTACTGTTGTCATCCTAAAGTTGGTGACCAGATCGTTGCATTTTATAAGGACAGTAAGGCTATTATACACCACAAATTGTGTAAGAAAGCATACTCAAAGATCCTGGCTGAAGAACCAATGCTCCATGTAAATTGGAGATATGCAAAGCTTTCACGTTACAGACTCATAATAAGCCTTCAAAACCAAAAAGGGATACTTGCAGACCTGTTAACTAAGCTCTCGGATATGGACTTGAATGTCATCAGTATTGAACTTAGTATACAAAGTTCTGAAAGTGCAGAGTATTGCCAGATAGAAGTAGAGAGCAGTGAAGGGAAAAAAAGTCTGCTTGCAGAGAAAATTTCACAAAAGTTAAAACTGATAGAGATCACCAGTTTAGATGATGCATACAATAAATAATAAGTTAAGGATAGGGTAGATGATACAAAAAGCACTAGAAGAGATAAGTAGAGGTACAGCAGAGATCATAGATATGGAGCGTATAGAGAAATTGGTTTCCAAATATTATGAAGAGGGTACAACTTATACGGTAAAAGCAGGTTTTGACCCTACCGGTGCAGACTTGCATGTAGGACATACTGTACTTCTTCAAAAACTCAAAGCCTTCCAAAATCACGGGGGACGTGTTCAGCTTCTTATAGGGGATTTTACTGCAACTATCGGTGACCCTACGGGGAAGAGTGAGACACGAAAAATCCTTGATAGAGGGACTATTCTAGCGAATGCACAAACATATCAGGATCAGGTCTTCAATATACTTGATGAGAGTAAAACAGAAGTAGTATTTAACTCTACATGGCTTGAGGCATTGGGTGCTGCTGGTATGGTATCTTTAACAACGACTTTTAATGTGGCACGTATGCTTGAACGTGATGATTTTGAAAAACGCTATAAAAGCGGACACAGTATTTCTATTTCTGAATTCATCTATCCACTGCTTCAAGGGTATGATTCTGTAGAACTTGAAAGTGACATTGAGATCGGTGGTACAGACCAGAAATTCAATTTGCTTATGGGAAGACATCTTCAGCGTGCCTATGAAATAGGTAAAGAACAGGCTGTATTGATGATGCCTATCTTAGAAGGGCTTGACGGGGTTCAGAAAATGAGTAAATCATTGAATAACTACATCGGTATCACGGAAGAACCTAAAGATATTTATGCAAAAACACTCTCTGTTTCAGATGAATTGATGTGGCGTTATTATGAGCTCTTAAGTGAAATATCACTTGAAACTATAGCCCAAATGAAAGAGGATGTACAAAAGGGGACACTTCACCCTAAAGTAGCCAAAGAAAACATAGCTCTTGAGCTGGTTACAAGATTCTATAATGAAGAGTTGGCTACACTAGCTAAAGCAGAATTTGATAATGTATTTAAATCAAACCAACTTCCTTCAGATATGAATGAAGTAGAAGTTGAAGAGGGTATTTGGATCTGTAAAGCTTTAGTCGATGCAGGCATAGAGACTTCAACATCTCAAGCGAGAAGAGATATCAAACAGGGTGCAGTAAGAGTTGATCAAGAGAAGATCTCTGATGAAAAACTAAACCTTGATTCTGGAGAGTATATCCTACAAGTAGGAAAAAGAAAATTTGCAAAAGTAAAGGTTGGCTAATGGAATTTAAATCTTTTAAAATTGGAAAATATACCATCGAAAAACCGATCGTTCAAGGTGGTATGGGTGTTGGTATCTCTTGGGATCAGCTGGCAGGAAATGTGAGTTTAGAGGGTGGACTTGGTGTTATTTCAGCTGTGGGTACCGGTGTATATAAAGAGAGAAAATACCTTAATGAAAAAGAGCAGGTAGGTAAAGAGCACAGACCTCTTGAAGCGATCAATTTTTACTCTTATCCTGCACTAAAGAAAATATTTGATAATGCCAGAGAGATATGCGGTGACAGACCATTAGCAGCAAATGTACTTTATGCACAAAGTGAGTATGATCGTGTAGTTCAGGATGCCTGTAAAGCAGGTGCAGATATCATTATTACCGGAGCAGGTCTGCCATTGACCATGCCTGAAGCAGCGAAAGATTATCCTGATGTTGCGTTGGTGCCTATTGTTTCTACGGCTAAAGCGTTGAGGATCTTATGTCGTCGTTGGAAAAAAACGCACAATAGACTTCCTGATGCAGTAGTGGTTGAAGGACCTCTTAGTGGAGGACACCAGGGTTTTAAATATGAGGACTGTTTTTTAGAAGAAAATCAACTGGAAGCGATTTTATCTCCTGTAGTGGAAGAAGCGAAAAACTGGGGTTCTATGCCTGTTATTGCAGCGGGTGGTGTATGGGATCATGATGATATCGTTAAAATGATGGAACTAGGTGCGGATGCAGTGCAGATGGGAACACGTTTTATAGGAACAGTTGAGTGTGATGCCTCTGAAGTCATGAAAAATGTAATTCTTGACTCAACAGAAGATACGATCAAGCTCTTTAAATCACCTGTAGGATATCCTGCACGTGGTGTAAAAACGAATCTTCATAAAAGTATAGAAGAGGGTACAGCACCAAAGGTAGCATGTATTTCAAACTGTGTTGCTCCATGTCACCGTGGAGAGGAAGCTAAAGTAGTTGGATACTGTATCGCAGACAGACTTACTGATGCCTATGATGGTCTCATAGATACAGGACTCTTTTTTACAGGTGCAAACGGATATCGTCTTGAAGAGATCATAACCGTTAAAGAGTTGATGGATAAATTGATGAACGGTGAAGACGCATAGAGTGAAATTTCTGAAGACCTTTCTTTTATTTATCATTTCTTCTACATTACTTTTTTCAGGTGTGAATACACTGAAGAAAGTAGAAATAGCAAAAGGAGAGTTACGTCTAGAATTTAATAATTTTCTCCCTAAAAAACAAATTAAACACTTTGCATTAAAAAATCCTCCAAGAGAAGTATTTGATTTTAAAAATACACGTCTGTCAAAGAAAAACATAGCTAAAAATATCAAAAATGTAAAAATAGCACAATATAGATCAAATATTGTAAGAGTAGTTGTAAGCAGTAGTAAACCTTATAGCTGTACACCATACAAACCTATACTTTCTCTAAAAACATACCATATACCTCTGCCAAAAGGAATAAATACACTGCCTGCAAAACGTTATAAAAAACCAACAGTAAAAGCTAAAGAGAAAACGAAAAAAGTAAAGAAAACCCAAAAAGTAAAGAAAATGGCAACGTCTCCATCACGTTCACATAAAAGTGAGCTTATTGTTATTGATGCGGGACATGGTGGCCATGACTCTGGTGCTATGGTTGGAGGTAAAAAAGAGAAAGATCTTGTCTTGATGATAGCAAAGAGACTTGAAAAACAGCTCAAAAAGCGTGGTCACCCTGTCTATATGACACGAAAGCGTGATCGCTTCTTGAAACTTCCACAGCGCACAAGAATTGCAGATAAGAAAAATGCAGTAGTGTTTATCTCCATTCACGCTAACTCGGTGCCTAAAAGAAAGCGTAATAAAATACAGGGTGTAGAAACCTTTTTCCTTCAGAATACCAGAGATGCCAGATCACAACGTATTGCTGCCAGAGAAAATAAATCTGTACTTAAAGGTACGAGTAAGCTTAGTAAAAATGTAATAATTGATTCTGTACTCTCTGGTCCAAAGATCGTACAGTCAAACAAATTGGCAATTGATGTGCATAGAAGAATGATGACAAATCTACGTAGTCGCTATAGTGGTGTAAGAGATGGTGGTGTAAGACATGCACCTTTTTGGGTACTTGTAGGGGCAAGTAGACCTTCAATACTTGTAGAGGTAGGCTATATCTCTCATCCTAAAGAGAGAAAAAGACTTTTTATGCCACGTTATCAGGAGCTTATTGCTAAAGGTATTGCGGAGGGTGTAGATACCTATTTGGACAATAGAAAAAAAGAAATTGATTTTTAGATCAGTCGAGTTATTTTATAGGAGAGGATAAAAAATGAAGAAGATAATATTTTACTTAGTAGCATTACTTTTAATAGTGGGTTGTGGTGGTCCTGATAGGTCTGATAGCCTTGTGGTTATAGATGCGGGTCATGGTGGTCATGATTCTGGTGCTGTAGCTGGAGGAAAACGGGAGAAAGATGTTGTTCTTCAAATTACTAAAAAGCTTCAAAAAGAGTTAAAGAGAAAAGGGTATAGAGTCTATCTTACCAGAGGAAATGACAGGTTCCTAAAATTGGGACAGCGTACAAGAATTGCAGATAAAAAAGATGCAAAAGTGTTCATCTCTATCCATGCCAATGCCATTTCTGATCGTAGCCGTTTTGATGTAGTAGAGGGTGTGGAGACTTACTTTTTACAAAAGACCAGAGACGAAAGATCTCAACGTGTTGCAGCCAGAGAAAATGCTTCTGTATTGATAGGTACAGATAAGTTAAGCAGAGATGTTATCATAGATGCTGTACTTAACGGACCCAAGATCATCCAGTCACATAAGCTTGCTATAGATGTACAAAACGGTATGATGAAGAATCTTAATAGTAAATATAAAGGGGTAAAAAACGGAGGTGTAAGACCTGCACCTTTTTATGTACTTGTAGGAGCAAGCAGACCTTCCATCCTTGTTGAAGTTGGTTACATTACTAACTCAAAAGAGCGTGCAAGACTGCTTACCTCAGGCTACCAGGACAAAATTGCCAAAGGAATTGCTGAAGGTGTAGGTAGGTATATTGATAATAGGAAAAAAGAGGTAGGGTTTTAGTGTCTGTAGCGTGGGCATTCCTGCCCACGAACAATTTGCAAGTAATTAATTTTTCACTATGTTCAAGTCGTGGGCAGGAATGCCCACGCTACAGTTTATTTATATTTTTTAATCTAGTCGGGAATAATTCCCCGACCCTATGGGTCGATTCATATCGACCTTAAGTAATAATTTATCGTGAGTCACGTCTCACCAATAAATTTAAATCCGATTCATACCCCGCACCCTTGGGTCGGG
>JAYEOF010000296.1:0-3323 GCA_034722695.1 Campylobacterota bacterium | reverse complement strand
TTTCTCAATACATTTTCATCTTCACCTGTGATAAAATAGATCTCTTTCTTTTCAGAATCTCCACGAGAGATATAATCCTCAAATGACACAAGCCCCTCTTGGGTTGAACTCTTATACTTTACGATATCAAGCAATATCTCTTTATTCATTTGGTCTGTATAAATACCTTCTTTTATCACTCTGTTATACTGATCAGTAAACGTCTCTGCATCTTCAGCACTCAGTTTTTTAATCGCTCCAAGTATCTTTTTGACTGAATTTTGTTTAATATTTGCCAAAATTCTATTTTCCTGAAGCAATTCACGAGAAACATTGAGTGGCAGATCTTCAGAGTCTATGATACCTTTTACAAAACGTAAATACGGCGGCAATAACTCTTTGTCATCATCCGTGATAAACACACGCTTCACATATAACTTCACACCCGGTGTGTAATCTGCTCTGTACATATCCATCGGTGCAGTTTTAGGAATGTAAAAAAGTGTCGTAAACTCTTGCGATCCTTCTACTCTGTTATGCAGGTAAGTAAGTGGTTCATCATCACCATGTGACATCGTTTTATAGAACTCATTATAATCTTCCGCTTTGAGTTCAGATTTTGAAAGTGTCCAAAGTGCTGTAGCTGCATTGATCTGCTCAGATTTATTTACTTTTTTGGTAACGGCATCATCACCCTCACCTGTCGTCTCATCTTCAGAGTAGTTAAGCATGATAGGATAGGCAATGTGGTTAGAGTATCTCTTCACTACCTCTTCTGTTTTCCATTTACTTAAAAACTCTTTTTCATCTTCTTTGAGTTTAATGTAAATGATCGTTCCATGCTCTTCTTTAGTCACCGGTTTTACTTCATACTCACCTGACCCATCCGTAGAGAACATATAAGCCTGTTCTTCTCCGGCCTTTTTTGAAATGACATCCACTTTTTCTGCCACCATAAATACAGAATAGAAACCTACCCCGAATTGACCGATGAGATTAGAGTCTTTTTTAGCATCTCCTGTAAGGTTTTCCATAAATGCTTTGGTACCGGACTTTGCGATGGTTCCAAGGTGATCCATAAGATCTGCTTCATTCATACCTATACCGTTATCACCAATAGTAAGAGTCCCATCTGCTTCATCTAACTTGATAAAGATTTTTCCAGACCAGTTGTCATCTTTAAATTTTTCATCTGTAAGTGAAAGGTAGTTAAATTTATCGAGTGCATCAGATGAGTTTGATACCAACTCTCTGATAAATATCTCTTTGTTTGAGTAGAGTGAGTGTGTCATGAGCTTTAAAAGTTGCCCGATTTCTGTTTGAAACTGATGTTTTGCCATCTATAATTTCCTTTATATCTATAATTTTTGGGGATTATACACTATTGTTCTAAATATTTCAAGTTTTTTGGAAAGATACTTTAGTGATGATGACTAAAGTATATATTTTGCTATAATATATGATGAAAAATTTATATCTTATCAGACATGCCAAATCAGACTGGAGCGATACAGGTAGCAGTGACTTTGACAGAGGTCTTAACAAAAGAGGAGAAAAAGCCATCTTAACTATGGGAAAGGCACTCAAAGAAAAAAAGATCATGCCAGATATCATACTCTCCAGTGCAGCCAAAAGAGCTAAACTCACAGCCAAAGGTTTAGCCAAAGAAATAGGGTACAGTGGAAAAATAAAATACATAGATGCACTCTATATGGCAGAGCCTGAAACGATACAGGAACTTATCAAAGATGTTCATAACAAGTATGATACCCTTTTCATAGTAGGACACAATCCGGGAACAACAGAACTTAGCAATATGCTGATCGATGACTATATTGACAACGTTCCAACCTTGGGTATAGTAGCCCTAAAGCTACCTATTGATGATTGGAAAGCGTTTAAGATCGAGAAAGGGAAAATGCAATTTTTCATCTATCCAAAGATGTTTAAATAAACCTATTTTTTCGGAGTCTCACATCCCAGTTTTTGATGTTCTGATTCAAGCTCTGCTTTCTTTTTGTTTGCATCCCTGAGCATTGTCTTTTTATTGTTACTCACTGTAATTCCCGGTGTTTCTATAGCTCGAGCAGCTTCTTCTAAATGGAAAGCACTGGTATTGTTTACAACCTCTATAAATTTATCAACCTTTATCAGTTTTTTATCAATATTGATACACTCTTCAGTCTTATCAGCAGTGCTTAATCCTACGGAAGCCATTTGATTGGTACATGCAGTCATAAATGCAACCATAGAGAGAGAAGATAACGTAAGCAGTAGTGTTTGTTTCATGAGTTAAACCTTTTTAGAAATATTATAGCAAAACCATCCCGAATAAACTTTATATCTTAAAAATCAAACCCAAACAACAATTTCGTTGTGGTTTTATTATTTCCAACTGAAGGGTCAGGGTTACTGTCATTTATCAAATTATATGCCAATTTAACAGAGAAAAAATCAAAGAGTGGTACCGTAAAAGTCAAATTTGACCTAAATATCCAATCTTGATCCATATCAGTGAGACTTGGATAATACATTAAAAATCCATCAATAATAAACCTATTGATATACGCAACATCATCAAACTGATATTTCCCTGCCAAACTAAGTGCAGCTACAGCAAAATCTTTATCTGCATAAAGTTCATCTGTATAGCTGGTGCTAGCATACCCTAAACCAACAGAAGGTTCCAACCATTTAGAGTCATCAACTTTAAATCTATAACCATAGCCTGCTGAAGGAATATAGCGATTTAAGATATGTCGTGGGCGATCATAATCAGCTGCCAGAGTAGTAAAATAAAATTGATTATTTTTAAAATGATTTCTGTAACTTAAAATACCTACAAGTTCATCTTTATTTAGTTTTTCAGGTGTCTCCTCAGTTTTCGATGTATCATATTCATAATCTACATAAAGCTGGATTTCATGTTCTGCTTGTTTATGTCGTAAATTTAATAATATATCTATTTCATTCTTATAACTGGTACCACTCTCGATCTCAAAACCAATATTAATATTCCCTTTTATATAAGGAAATGTATTTCGTACTTTATTTTCAAAAGAATCATCATCACTCACAGCCATTACAAAATTATCTATATCAGCTATCTTAACAGTCCTCTCTTTATCACCTTCCATGATCTTGAGATACTTATTATCTTCTATACCTACAACACGACCCTCGATATCCATACGCTTAAATGATATGTGGTAATTATATTTGGTATGAATTGACTCAATATCTTTATAGGCAATGTGATTTTGTCCTTCACTGTAAAGTAGTTTAAATGAGAGTTTCTTTGGGCCAAGGTTCATCACTTGTCCATGTAAAACCATCCCGTGCAC
>JAYEOF010000295.1:0-3336 GCA_034722695.1 Campylobacterota bacterium | reverse complement strand
AAAGATGTTTGTCAAATAGAGTCTGAATTACGGGATATTATGCGCAGTAGTAAAGAGGTACCTTCCGTAAAAGAGATAGGTTTTATTTGGGTTGTTACTGTACCTGGGTCCATAGATTTAAAGAGGTTGTTGAAACACTATTTTGTTGACAAATATGAGATCATCCAGAAAGAAGACCAAACGATCTATATTGGGTGGAGTGATACACTTAAAGAGGTGAATATGCGTTATTTTGTCTGTCCTCCGAAGTCATAAAGAGCCGAGATGAAAGAAGAGAATTTTTTTGAAACAATGTATCAGAATGCGAGTGATGACTTAGGCAGCATACCATGGGCTACGATGTCCCCTAATGTTTATTTGCTTGAGTACTTGGAAGAAGCGGAAGATGTCAACGGAAAACGGGCATTGGTCATAGGCTGTGGTCTGGGAGATGATGCAGTGGTATTGGCAAAGAAAGGGTATGCAACAGATGCTATAGATATTTCCTCTACGGCTATAGAGATGGCTAAAAAACGTTTTGGGGAGAGTGGAGTGCATTTCTCTGTGCAGGATATATTTGTATTGCCAGAGGATTTTAACGAAGCTTACGACTTTGTCTATGAAGGACTTACCATACAGTCTCTTCCCAGAGAGCAGAGACAGTTAGTGGTAGATATCATCTCCGGATTGGTTACAGAAGGTGGAAAGCTGTTTGTCTATGCCCATGGGCAGGAAGATGAAGATAACTATGGTGGACCGCCATGGCCGTTGTACAGTCACGAGTTTGATCTGTTCTTATCTAAAGGGTTTAAAGTTGTATACAGTAAACAGGAAGAAGAGAAGAAACCTGTTGCACCTCATGTGTGTTGCGTATTATATGAAAAATAATTGAACCCTCTGAATAAGGATAGAGTATGAATGAAACATTAAATGTATTGGGTGAACCGTTGGAACCTTGTTCTTTGAAACCGCTTACAGGATTTTACAGAGATGGATCATGCAATACAGAAGAGGACAACCCGGGTGTGCATGCTATCTGCATCTACGCTACAGAAGAATTTTTAGCCTATTCTAAAAAAGTGGGCAATGACCTCTCAACGCCTATGCCTCAGTACAACTTTGCAGGTGTAAAAGCAGGGCAGAGCTGGTGTTTGTCCGGTCCCCGTTTTGTCCAGGCACATCATGACGGTATGGCACCACATATCTTCATCCATGCAACACATCAGAGGATGCTTGAACTTATAGACCTTGAAACGTTAAAGAAGTATGCTATCGACCTTTAAGTTTTAAGTATGAGAAGTGTGTTCAAGGCTTTCAGAGGGTGTAAATCACATCTGGGATTCTCTGCCATATCAACATAGACAAGCTGAGGTAGGGAGGAGAGGATTTTAATGTCTTCTATATCATTGTTATTCGCTACGATCTTCTTGAGTCTGTAGAGATGAGAGAGTGGGCTAAGATCACAGATACAATTGTTTTGTATGAAAAGAAATTTCATTTTTTTGTGGGAAGACAGAGGGGAAAGATCAGCTATTTGATTATTTGAGAGTCCCAGTTTGTGGAGATTTTTCAGCGTCTTCAGAATACTGATATCTTTGATCTTGTTGCGAGAGAGAGAAAGTGCTCCCAGCCACTCCAGAGTGCTGACTTCTTGAGGAATTTCCGTAAGTTCAAGGTCACTAAGATCCAAATATGGCAGTCGTTGTTCTTTACATAAAGCGATCTTTTCTAGAGCCAGGGCTTGTTTATTCATTTCTAATCCATACTTCTTTTATTTACGTACTAAGAATATATCTAAAAAAAGGTTTAACTAATCTATAGTATGGTTATAATCTTTATTACATAGGTATTGTACAGAGCATAGTTATGATAAATCATATTTTTTATTGGAAAGGGTGCATAAATGTTATATAAAGTAAACGCAAAAATAGACAAACTAAAAATGAAAGCTTTTTATACGGCACTGACAGATGGAAGTATTTCCGATCAGGAACCGGATGGAGCAGAGATCATCAATGCGATGCAAAAGGCTGTAATGACAGGTGATGATACACTTGAGTGGTATGAAACATGCCATTGTGCCATGCCGCTTAAGCATGAGAGAGAAACAGTTTATGATAAATATCTCGATGAGATAGAAACGACCTTGGTTGATGAAGTGAAAGATGACTTAAAAGGTACTTCTTTCTGGGATTGTCTGGAAGATAAACATTTTGATTTTCATCTTGATGATGAGTTTGAATAAATGAGACTCAGTGCGAAGACTCCGCACTGAATGTGACTATAGTGTTACTGTTGTTGTCCAGATACCATGAAGGTTACAACCGGCTTTTGCTTTGAGTGTCTTAACATTGTCAAGTTTTACTAAAAAAGAAGCTGCACCAGCTGATATTTCCGGTTCCATAATACTTTTTCCCACCAACTTGTCATCAGCATAGAGTTCTATGAAATCGATCCAGTGATCAGGTGTACTTGGGTGAATGATCCCGCCTTGACCTACAGTGATCTCTATAAGTGTATACCCTTTGGCATTTTTCTCTTTGACCGTTACAAGTGGAGAGTGCTTGAGTTCACCTTTTTCCATTTTTGCCGGATCTTTTGGTTTCATCTCCATACGATTCATATGCTCTACTGCCATTTTTGCTTCAGCACTTACTGCTACCATCATTGCAGCTACACCTGCTACTTTTATTGCTTCTCTTCTGTTCATAGTGTTTCCTTTTTATAATTATTATTAAAATTTATTATATGATAAAGATTCTTAAAGCCTGAAGTTTATCTGTCTTTTATCCACTTTGCTAACATCATCAATTCATCTTCTGCGATAGTATGATCTTTCGTATAACTTTTAAACGCTATGTCAAATCCAGCATTTTGTAATACTTCAACTTGCTCTTTTGAAGTGCTATAGGGAAGAACTTCGTCATAGGTTCCATGTGTACATAGCCAGTTGGAAGTCTTGACATCCTGGTTCATCTCTTGAAGCAGTTTGTCTGCATCGTAGATGTAGCCACTTACTGCGATGTACCCGGCAAGTACTTTCTCATATCTGGCACCAAACTCAAAAGTCAGTAGTGAGCCTTGTGAAAATCCAAAGAGGAAACTCTCATGTGCATTGAATTCTTCTTCAAACAAGGTATTTAAAACCTCTGTAAGTATCTTGCGTGAGTACTCTATACCCTCTAACTGATGAGGTGGTAGATCATACCAGGAGAAGCCTCCATAGTAGTCATAGGGAGCGTTGAGTAAAATGTAGTTCATCTCATCTATATTTAGGTACTCCGGTAAAAAAGTAAAGCCACGAGATGAATCTCCACGACCATGCAGGATGATCATCAGTTTTTTGGAAGGTACTTT
>JAYEOF010000294.1:0-3346 GCA_034722695.1 Campylobacterota bacterium | reverse complement strand
ATTTTACCATGCCGGCATGTCAAACGGTTGAAGTAATACAGGCGATCGATCATGAGCTCATCACCCATGAAAAACTGGTAAAGCTTCGCACAGTTGCATCGCAGACAGTTGGTGATCCTGAGCATGACATTTTGAAGATCAGTGTCGTTAACCGTTATGAGGATGCTCTCCCTGCCCTTACCTATGTCAATGGTTTCGGATTAAAACAAGGTGCGATCGCTTCGAGTGTTGCCCATGATTCACATAACATCATTGCTGTAGGATGCAGCGATGAGGTGATTGCCAAGGCTGTCAATCTGCTCATTGAACACCAAGGCGGTATTTGTGCTGTTACAGATACGCAAACGTGGGTTCTGCCCTTGGAAATTGCAGGGATCATGAGTGTAGAAGACGGTTTCACTGTCGCCAGAGAGTATGAGAAGTTAGACCGCATTGTCAAAGAAACCTTGGGCTCAACGTTAAGTGCACCGTTTATGACCCTCTCTTTTATGGCTCTGTTGGTCATTCCAGAGCTGAAACTAAGTGATAAAGGTCTTTTTGACGGACGGTCATTTCATTTTATCAACAGCTGTAAGGTTGAAGTATGAACCTTTTAGCACTTTGGTTTTTGTTTTTATAGATCTCGTTCAATCCAAATATAAGCAAATCTGTATAACGATGAGCATTTTACTCCCGTTGCTTTACTGGTGTTTTTTGTACTGTAGAGGCGAGGTTGAATATTAAAAAAAGGTTAATGTATCATGCCAAATATACAAGTCAATAATATTTCGCTTTACTACGAGATCCATGGGACTGGGGAACCGTTAATGCTAGTTGCCGGTCTGGGCAGTGACTCCCAAAGTTGGCAACCAGTTATGGAGGAACTCTCACGACACTTTCTGATTATTACTCCGGATAACAGAGGAACAGGTAGAACCGTACCACAAGACGTTGAAACAAGCATCAGGCAGATCGCTGATGACTGCATGGCACTTGCAAGACATCTGGGCTTCTCCTCTTTTAATCTGCTTGGCCATTCGATGGGTGGCTTCGTTGTTCTAGACCTTGCAGCCCGTTACCCCGATACCGTTAACAAACTGATACTTGCAGGAACATCGGCCTCTAACCCGAAATGTAATGATGTACTTTTTTCCGATTGGGCATCAACACTGGAATCAGGTATGGATACAATGCAGTGGTTCCACAGCATCTTCTACTGGCTCTTTACAAAACACTTTCTTGAAAATGGGGACACAGTGGACGCAGCACTTCGTTATGCTGTTGAGTACCCGTATCCCCAAAGTGCTGTTGCCTTTAGAAAACAGGTAGAGGCGATCGCAGGCTTTGACTGTTTCGAACAACTTTCCGAGATCACTGCAAAGACGCTGGTTATCAGTGGACAAGAGGATATAATCTTCCCTCCCGATGTATCCGCTTCTTTGGTACAGGCGATTCCGGGAGCAGCCTTTTCTGTCATAGCACACGCCGCCCATTCCATTCATATGGAACAGCCTCAGGTGTTTACTGAGTGTGTGTTGGATTTCCTACTGTCAAAAAAAATGGCTGATCGGAAAGGACATCAATAGATCTGACGGTCATCTTTTTCAAGCCACTGATCGAAAAGTTTGCTATTGACTTCATAATCGATCTGTTTTAAAGTTACATCAGAGTTGTAACCACGTATCATCTCATAGAAACGGTGGTCATCAAAACCGCCTCTGGCAGCATCATCTTCAGTGGCTCCGTAATAAACCGTACCGATACGTGCCCAAAAAATAGCGCCTAAACACATGGGACAAGGCTTGCAAGTTGCATAGAGGATGCAGTCAGAAAGTTCAAAGCGGCCTAGTTGTTCACTGGCTTGCCGGATGGCATTGATCTCAGCATGGGCAGTGGGATCATTGGTTTTAAGAACTTCATTATGTGCTGATGATATGACCTTGCCATCTTGAATAATGACGGCACCGAAAGGACCACCGTCGTTAGCAAACATCCCTTCCGTTGCTTCATTGTAGGCTATCTTCATCCATTGGTTCATTACTTCTCCTTATTACAGATTCAGTCCAGATACAGTCCTGCACAGACGACTACCATTTTACCATCTATCATCGCTTTGCAGACATACGTTGACTTATGCGATTTCTTCACATCTCCCGGTTTTGGCCACTGATAATCTACCCATCCACACCCTTTCTTTTTGGCTACGTCAATAAACTCTTTTACAAAATAATTTCCGTTAGTATCTTTGAAGTCGATCACATTGCGTCCTTCAAGTTCTGGAAAAGCCACATTGATGAACTCTATGCCATTTTCTGCTATTACAAAAATATATGTATCCTGGTAAACATACTGGCTTTGCTTACTCTTGAACGTTTCGAATGCTTTTAGACCTTCACTTTCAACCAGTTTTACAGCTGAATCAACTGCTTCTATAATAAATGATTTTTGTACCGGCATATCATAAGCTCCAGTTCCGACAAGAAATGCTTTGCCGGAAGGACTTTTCGCTTTCATAATATACGTACTTTTCCAACTTGGAGTATCTTCATCGGGTTTGGGCCAACGATAATGTACCCATCCTGCTCCATTCTCTGATAAAGCCACTTTGACAAAAAGTTCGCCGATAGGCTTGCCGTCTGCATCTCTAATGCCGCGTACCTGCTCTCCTTCACCACTACTATTTGGCGGATAGACATATCGCAAACCCTGCATATCCCAGACAAACAGATATCGCTCCCCATAGAACCATTTGCTCTCTTTTCGCCTGAATGCATCAAACGCTTTTTCTCCTTTTTGTGCAATCAAGGCGGCGCCACGTTCAACAAAACTTTTCAGTTCTGTTGCCGCATTGTGTTTCAAGGCTTTTGTATCAAAGTTTTCAGCATAAGACAATGAATACATCAGCATACTTGCGAATACAATGAAGATAAATCTTGGTATAAATACTTTCAACATAATTATTCCTTCTTCTGTTTGTCAATAAAAGTATTTTTTTATTATTCTACTCTTCTTTACTACTTTTTGCAACTCTGATCAGTAGGTTCATTTTACAAACTAAAGATACCGTGCAATGTGCTAAACATATTGTAAAAATTATATTCTTACATTGAACTCTTTTAAAGAACTCCAACTGATTTAAGCAAATTGAAGTCATTTTGAGTGAACATAGGAAAAGAGCTTTATAAAACCGTAGCCCATTAACTTTTATCATATTGCCTGAGCAGCTTGCGGTCTATTTTCCCCGTTGCACCCTTGGGCAGCATATCGATAAAGGTGATGCTTTCGGGCAGCTTATAATCGGCAAGATGCTCTCTGGCAAAGTCCAGTAGTTCCTGTTCACTGACAGCCTCGGCATCGGGCTTCAGTG
>JAYEOF010000293.1:0-3356 GCA_034722695.1 Campylobacterota bacterium | reverse complement strand
GCATTTCTATTTTTCGAAGGAGGGAAAGGTGTTGCCACAGGCTTTGGCGTACTTCTTGTCATGATGCCTATTCCTGCTCTCATTGCTATTGCTGTATGGTTAGGTGCGAGTAAAGGCTTGAAGATATCATCGCTCTCTTCACTTATCGGACTTGTTGCATTTCTCATTGCTTCGTATATACTCTATCCGGAAGTACCCGGCATTGGTTCACATGCACCTATCTGGATCATCGCACTGATCGTTACCTATAAACATATTCCAAATATCGTACGACTCTTCAAGAAAGAAGAGGGTAAAGTGTAAAATGAATATTCATATTGAGGGTTTGGAATTCGATGTTATCATCGGTCTGCTTGACTTTGAACGAGATAGACCACAGCGTGTTATCATTGATCTGGAAGCCTCTTATGAATATACAGATGAAAACTTTATCGACTATGCAGATATGGTATTTTTAATTCAAAAAGAACTCAAAGAAAAACGCTATAAACTTCTTGAAGAGGCTCTGCTTGGAGTAAAAATATTGCTCTGTTCAACATATCCACAGATTCAAACACTTAGACTAAAGATTTCAAAACCAGATATTTTACCTCAATGCTCTGTTGCATTAAGTAACTACTGGGAATTTTAAACTTCAAAAAACTTTCAGAAATCCCATTTTTATGCTATAATATTAAATATAACTTAAAGATAAAGGTTAGCTTATGAGAGTATTAATCATAGAAGATGAAGTTGGACTAGGCAAAACACTTTCCCAATTACTTACAGAAAATAACTTCCAATGTGATGTAGCAGAGAATCTTGGTGATGCCAAATACTATCTTGACATCAGAAACTACGACCTGGTATTGTTTGGATGGGCAGAAATAGATGGTAATGATATAGGTCTTATTGCTGATATAAAGAAGGATGCACATAAGACATCCGTCATTGTTATCTCTGAACGTAAAGATAAAGAGAGTGAGATAGAAGCTTTGCGTGGCGGTGCAGATGACTTTATCAGAAAACCTCTTGATCATGATATTTTACTTGTTCGTATTGAAGCAAAACTTCGTTTTGGTGCTTCCAATATCATAGAGATCGAAGATCTCATCATCAACCCGGAAGAAGAAAAGATCATCTATCAAGGAAATGAGATAGAACTCAAAGGTAAACCGTTTGAAGTATTGACTCATCTTGCGATGCATAAAGACCAGATCGTTTCCAAAGAACAGCTTCTTGATGCTATCTGGGAAGAGCCTGAACTTGTTACACCCAATGTGATTGAGGTGGCCATTAACCAAATTCGTCAGAAAATGGATAAACCACTCGATATTACGACCATTGAAACAGTAAGAAGACGTGGTTACAGATTCTGTTTTCCTAAGAAAATCTCTTAAAATTTGCTAACAAGGAAGCGCAAAAACGCTTCCACTTCCTCAAAAACAACCAAGAAAAAAAAAATTTATTCTAATTTAAATAAAGCATAAGCTTTGTTCCGTTATAACTCGTATAAATAACTTATATAGAGCATATCTAAGAGACTAAATATAGCTCCAACAGAGGATAGAATGGCACTTTTAATAACTGATGAATGTATAGCATGTGATGCCTGTAGAGAAGAGTGTCCCAATGAGGCAATTGAAGAGAATGATCCGGTTTATCTTATAGATTCAGATAGATGTACGGAGTGTGTAGGTCACTTTGATGAACCTCAATGTATTGCTGTATGTCCGGTTGATTGCATTATCTCAGACCCTGATACTGTTGAAAACGTTGAAGAGTTAAAATTTAAATACAACAAACTACAAGAAGACGAAGAGTAATATCATGGCAAAACGAACCGCGATCATTGATATCGGTTCAAACTCAGCCAGACTTGTTATCTTCGAAAAAACCAGCCGGTACGGCTTTCATCTTATTTGCGAACAAAAATCCAAAGTTCGTATCGGAGAAGGTGCTTATGAAAAAGAAGGGCATCTTCAGCCTATTGGTATCAAAAGAGCTTTTCTTACCCTCAAATCCTTTCTCCATACTATCCAAAAATATCAAGCACATAAAACACTTTGTGTAGCAACATCAGCACTTAGAGATGCTCCAAATGGCAAACGCTTCGTAAGCTGGGTAGAGAGTGAACTCGGACTTTCTATCAAAGTCATTGATGGTAAAAAAGAAGCAAAATATGGTGCCATTGCTGCCAGCAATCTGCTTCCTGTTCATGAAGGTATTACTATAGATATAGGTGGAGGCTCCTCCGACATGGCCCTCATTCAAAATGGTCATATAGCTGATACCTATTCTCTCAACCTGGGTACAGTAAGACTGAAAGAACTTTTCTTTGATAAAGAGATGCCTCTTCAGGAGATCAACAAGAAAGCCAAAGCCTATATCAGAGATGAACTGAAAAAGCTTCCTAAGCACTTTAGACACACTTTAGCCATAGGTATAGGTGGAACAGCAAGAACGCTTAGTAAAGGTATTATGAAGCAGTGTAGTCATCCCTTGGATAAACTACACGCTTTTACCTATGATATAAACAAACATAAAACCTATCTGGAAAATATTCCTCTCTCCTCTGCAAAGAATTTAAAGCAATTCGGGCTTAAAAAGAATAGGTATGACACTATTCGGGAAGGTACACTTATTTTCAATGAAATATTGGACTTCATAGGTACACGATCTGTGATCAGCAGTTCTGTCGGGGTGAGAGAAGGGGTTTTTCTTGAGCAGTTACTCAGAGAGGACAATCTCAAGTTTCCAAACAGTATCAATACAAGTATCACCTCTATTTTAGACCGATTCAATCCTTTAGACAATATAGAGAAGAAAAAGAAAAGTAAACTCAAAATTGCTTCTAAACTTTATGCACAACTTCAAATAGATATAAAAGATGGATATCAGTATAAGCCTGAACTACTTTGGGCACTTAAACTTTCCAGTATTGGAAAAACACTCACTATATACAAATCACATCAACACGCATTTTACATAGCGATGCAAGAGTTGAATTATGGTTTTACGCATCAACAGATGCTTCTCACTTCACTGCTCCTGCGTATGCATGGAAAAGAGTTGCTTAATAAACCTCTTTTTCAAAGTTTTGAACCTCTTCTACCAGAAAAGCAAACACTACTCTGGTTAAGTTTCATCTATACCCTGACTGTTTTTCTGCATGAAGCCTCTAACTCTGCCAATATTGAATTCACCTACCATAATAAAACACTACTTATTACTTCTGATAGACCTCTTTATCTTGCAAAAGAGAAAATAAAAGCTTTAGAAAAACCTCAGCCATTTGCAATTATTATAGAAGATGAAAGTAAGGTGCCGAAGAATAAAGAGTTGGGGATTCTGTAGGGTGCGTTTGCTAACGCACC
>JAYEOF010000292.1:0-13784 GCA_034722695.1 Campylobacterota bacterium | reverse complement strand
CAGCACCATTTTTACTGCTTACCGGCTGGTTTGAGATGCCCAAACTCTTTTTTGTACTTTTTGGACTGATGCTGCTCTCAGATGTACTTGACGGGTTTATCGCACGAATACTGGACCAGACAAGTGAGCTGGGTGCAAGACTCGACAGTTACGGGGATATTTTAACTTATCTTAGTACAGCACTGGCTGCCTGGTGGCTCTGGCCTGATATGATCAAAGAGGAACTTTACTATATCATAGCAGCGATTACTATCTATATTTTGCCTGCATTTTTTGCTTTGGCAAAATTTGGAAAGCTTGCCTCTTATCATACATGGATCACTAAGGCTTCAGCCGTACTGATGAGTGCCGGTGTTGTCATGCTTCTTGGCTTTGAAAATGCGCTTTTGTTTCATATCGCGATCTATTTTTTAGTGATTGAAATGGTGGAAAATATTGCTATAACTATCATATTACCAAAACCAAAAAGTAATATCCATTCCATTTGGCATGCATGGAAAGAGAGCTAATGTTCTCCCCAAAGCATTTGGTTGATCTGTCGTATCTCTTTATGAAAAATGGTGTCCTGATCATTTGAAAGTTTAAGTTTTGGAAAGGTAGATTTGATCAGTTTCTTCTCCTCTTCAGTTGAATGGCTACTCGTAGGATCAAATCGAAGTACTTTAAGAGAAGTTCTCTCAGCAAAATAGAGTTTTGACAGAAACCACAATGCAAGAAAGTTGGTGGAAAACCTATTGAGAACTTCTTGGCTGAAGCGCTCAAAATCGCTGTATGCACTCTGTGCAAATTCATCCAGAACTACATGGATCAAATCATTGAGTCCATGCAGTGGTACAGCATACAGAATCAATCTTGCGGGCGCTTTTCCGTATGTGTATTGACCACCAATGAAAAAGCGTACACTTTTTTGTGTAGGACCAAAAATGGCTGTACGAAGTCCAACCAGTCCAATATCCATATGCTGATGTTTACCACAGCCCTTCAGGCAGCCGCTGTAGCCAAGAGAGACATTGAGTGTTTTCAGTCGCTCTAGGGGAAGCATCTTTGCTTCTTCTTTCATATCGAATAGGGAAAGATCACAATACCTGTTACCTGCACATACAGAGAGTCGGGCAGGGATGAAGAGGTTTTTGAAAGAGATCTTAGATATCGGGGGTTCCTTGAGTCCGAAAAGATAGATATTCTGATCAACACCTAGTCGAATCGAAAGTTTTTCCCTGGAGGCATAGTCAGTGAGCATGGAGAGTTCATCTGTACTGATCTCACCAAAACGACTTGGATAGCAAAAGGCATATCGCCCATCATGAAGCTTTATGAATTCCCCTGTATCAGATTTTTCTGTTTGAAGTCTTCCTGCACTTTGTAAGGCTTTTGGATAGTAAGATCGTAGATGGGTTTTAAAGCTCTCCATACCGATCTTTTGTAGCATATGAAAGAGTCTTGTTTTGGATCGTGTACCTCTGAGTCCATGGTTCATATAGGTTTTGATCACTGCTTCAAACATGAGAATTACTTCCTCAGGTCTAACAAATATATCCGCATCCTGAGCCATTTCGCTGTTTTTGCCTCCGAGATAGAGATTGAAACCCCAATGAGCCTCTTTTTTAGAAGGAAGCTCTTTTTTTGCAAGGGCAAAATAAAGATCATTACTAAAAAAGGAGTGACTGCTTTCAAGAGTTCCGCAGATGGCTGTATTGAATTTCCGGGGCAGGGTACCGACATAGTCGGGGTTTTTCAAAAAGAGAGACTCCATCTCTTTTATCAGTAGATAGACCTCTATGTGGTTTGTTTTTCCCTCACCATCAAAGGGATCAGTTACAATATTACGGAAGTTGTCCGTAAGTGTCTGCCAGGTAGTAAAACCTGCTTCTTCGAGTCTTTTCCAGACATTCAGAACATTGTCTGCATTCATCCCATGCAATTCTATCTGTGCCCGTGCCGTAATCATCATCCTAAAAGAATACTCCTCAGAAAGCTGAACAAGTTGTGCCAGTTGGGAAACAACTATTCTCCCGGCTGTTATGCGAACTCTGATCATAAATGTCACTGGAGAAAGTTTATGGTTATAGATACCAAAGTTTTTGAGATAGAAACGTTCTTCTTCTGTGAGATTGTTCAGGTCAAGACTGCTGACCTCAGGTAAGAAGTCATAAGGTTTCAGCGTGGCTTTGAGCCTTTCGATTTTGTTAGCTTTGATTGTTGTCATTGAATATTGTACAAAAAGATCGATTTAATTTGTTGATACAGGTCAATAGTCAACAATGGCTAGGTAGGGAGCCTATATTCAATAATGGTGTTTTTCTAATATTGTCAGTATAATTTGACCAAGTAGATAAAAGGAAAAATATTGCAACTAACATTTTTAGGCACAAGTGCCGGAAAACCTACCAAAGAGAGAAATGTATCTGCACTTGCACTGGAGTTTGACCAAGACAACAAGTGGTATCTTTTTGACTGTGGTGAAGCGACCCAGCATCAGATCATACGAAGCAGGCTCTCCATCGGGAAACTTGATACTATCTTTATCACACATCTACATGGAGACCACTATTATGGACTTCCGGGTTTGTTGAGTTCCAAAAAACTCGATAAAGCTTTGAGACCTCTGAGTATATACGGTCCAAAAGGGATCAAAAAGTTTTTGGAGTGTGTGTTGGATGTCTCAGAAGAGCATCTTGGATATGTTCTGATGATCATAGAATTTGAAGCTGAAGAGACATTTATATTTGATAAATTTTCATTAAAGGTGTTACCTCTAGTACACTCCATAGAGAGTTTTGCTTTTTATATCAAAGAGAATGATATAAGCAACAAGCTAAATGAAAAGAAATTGAGAGCAATAGGATTGGAACCATCACCGCTTTACGGTAAATTGAAAAGAGGAAGAAGTATCACTTTTCAAGGGAAAAAGCTGGAACCTAAAGTCTTTATGCTGGACCCTATACTAGGAAGATCATTGATCATAGCAGGGGATAACAGCATACCAGATATTTTAGGTAAATACTTAGAAGATCTTGATCTGCTGGTGCATGAGTGTACCTATACACAAGATACATACGATAACCTTCCTGTAAAAGTTTTGCACAGTACTGCAAAAGATCTTGGTATAGCAGTCCAAGACAAGCATGTTAAAAATCTGATCGCTAACCATATTAATCCCAGATATAACAAGAATAGCACCATGGGTATAGAGATGATCTATGATGAAATAAAGCGTGGTTATGAGGGTAAACTTTTTATTGCCAATGATTTTGATGTCTATAGCTTGGGTAGGGATGGCATTGTTGAAAAATTATTATGATATTATATAAGAGTAAAAAAAACGCAAAGTGGAAACAGTTTGTAGAAGAATTTTGATAGAAAGGCAAGTATATTATGAAAAAGCTAAAAAGAATTATTGTAGGGTTAGATATTTTTGCAAAATCAAACAATGTTTTAAAAAGAGCATTGATACTGGCAAGGAAGAATAAAGCTGAGTTGTTTATTGTCCATGCTGTAGAGACACCTTTATTTTCTGTACCAAATTATTTTGGCGGCAAAGAGATAAGTATAGATATCAAAGGTATTACAAAAAAAATAGAAAAAAAGATAAAAGCATTGAACAGAAATGACAAAGTACCTTATACTGTCATTGTAAGAGAAGGTGATGCTGATGATGTCTTACTATACGAGTCAAAATTACTCAAAGCAGAGTTGGTAGTGATAGGTGCAAATAGAAAAAGTAAAAAGAAGTTTCTGGGTACAACAGCAGAAAAGGTAGCCAATCAAAGTCATTTACCCGTTTTGATCGTTAAGAACAGTGTAAAAGGTTCCTATAAAAATGTTGTGGCACCAACAGACTTTCAAGCACAATCAAAACAGAGTATTCTCTTTGCAAAAAATATTTTTACAGATGCAAAGATCAAAGCAATTCATGCATATGAAGCTTTTTATGCAGCAGGTATATATACTGCAGACTCTTATACTTTGGAAGGTCTCGATATTCAACAGTATAATAAAGCTGCAAAACTTTCTGCTCAAAATAATCTAAAAAGATTCATGGAAGATCTTTCCATTAAAAAGGGAGGAATCATTGATGGAGAATTCAATAGCAAAGAAATACTGCTTAAATATATCAACAAAGGCTCATATGATCTTGTCGTTGTAGGTTCACGAGGTGCTTCAGGCTTTTTTACAGCATTGCTTGGAAGTGTAGCTGCTTCTATCTTAAGAGAAACATCAACAGATGTCCTCATATATGTCCCTCTAGATTGATCTTGTCAGCGGGTTTACACAAGTTGCATCCCGCTTTTTAATACTGGTTAAATACCTATCTTCTCTCCATGTTTTACAATATGTGCTTTTTTATGTAAACGTCTCTCTATCTCTTTTTGGAATATCTCCTGCTTGTCTCTTTCGCCATGAATAAGAAAAACTTTATCTAGTTTCGTGAACTTACTCATCCAATCTATAAGACCATTTTGATCCGCATGTGCGGAAAATCCGTTGATAGTATGTACTTTGGCTTTGATGATCACTTCTTCACCATAGACATTGATCTTTTTGGCACCATCTACGATCTTTCGTCCAAGTGTGCCTTGTACCTGATACCCTACAAATACAAGTGCATTCTTTTCATTCCAGAGACGATGTTTAAAGTGTTGCAGTATACGTCCACCATTACACATACCTGCACCAGCGATGATGATACAGTGGGTATCTTCATAGTTTATCTTCATTGAATCTTGAACCCTAAGCGTATAGTGTAGATAAGGGAAATCAAAAATGGTACCATCACGTTCCAAAAACTTATTACAACACTCACTCAGCTCTTCATGGTAACGTTTATAGATCTCTGTCGCACGGATCGCCATAGGTGAATCAAGGAAGATCTGACACACAGGTAGTTCACCCCTGTCATACATCTGTTTAAGCATACATAGTATCTCTTGTGTACGCTCTATTGCAAAAGAGGGGATGAGGACGTTTCCGTCATTCATAAATGTCTTCTGTATGACATGTTGTAATTCAAGATCACTCTCTTTGACCCCTTTATGGTTTCTATCTCCATAGGTTGACTCTATGAAAAGGACATCCGCCTCTTCAATGATATCAGGCGAAGGCATGACCAGGTCATCATCATTACCAAGGTCTCCACTGAAAACAACTGTTTTTTTTGCTCCATCTTCTTCAAACATTACTTGAATGATCGCTGAGTCAAGAATATGCCCGGCATTTTTAAAGTTGACAATAATCCCATTTCCAAGATCGACAGGTTCATTATACGCAGTAAAGAGCATAGGACAATGATAGACAGCGCGCACATCACTCTCAGAGTAAAGAGGCTTTGTAACCTCTTTCTCTTTTCCTACACGTTGCGCCTTTCTATAGCGTGTCTTATACCCTTCTTGCATCAGATGCGCAGAGTCAAGCATAATCACTTCAGCAAGATCCATCGTTGAGCGGTGTGTGACGATAGTTCCTTTAAAGCCTTCCTTGACCAGTTTAGGAACACGCCCTACATGATCAAGATGTCCATGCGTTAGAAGAAGAAAGTCTACATCTGCCGGGTCAAAGCCAAAAGGTTCTTGATTGCGTTCTTCAACCAACCCCTGAAACATTCCACAATCAACCAGAATATTGATCCCGTTTTGTAACTGAAGCAGATGGCAGGAACCGGTAACGACTTCTGCAGCTCCGTATGATTGCATAAAAGCCATAATACATCCTTTTCACTCTATATTTTATTTATTATACTCCCATTGATTTGATACATTCATTAAGCTCTGCAAGTATGATTCTTTTTAATTGGTTTTAAGAAAAATGACATCAGAAATTGAATTTTCACTTTTTACTACCTTGAAATCAGTGATTTTTGGATTAAAATACGACAAACCTATCTTTTTAAGTTAATTAATATTAAAATAAATATAAGATTATGTATATTAAAGTTATATTTGTTTAAAACAGGGGCAGAGGGTATGTATACAAAAATTATTTCAGCATTTTTATTGACACTCATGTTTATAGTAACAGGTTGCGGCAATACGGACAGTGGAGGGGATACACAGATAGATACTTCAAAATATTTACGTGTAGCTTCAGCTTCTGATTTAAGTAATGTACCTGTTCCAATAAATAAGTATGTGATGTTGGTATTTTCAGCACCCATTGATGGGTCAACCGTAGATACATCGTCTGTATATATTACAGATGAAGACAATCTCCCCATTGCTGCTGTCTTAAAAGTTTCAGAAGAAAAGATCAGCATTATTCCAGATGAGTTTTTTCTACCCAATAAAGAATATAATATTGTTGTGACAACAGCTGTTAAAGACAGCGTAGGTCGTACTTTAGAAAACACTTTTACCTATACTTTCATAACGGCATCGTTTTCTGATAACACACCACCTTCATTGCTCTCAGTCACACCCGGCGATGGCATAGAAGCCCTTGCAACAACAGAGATCTTTATGGAGTTTGATGAAGATATAGCCGGTGATGGGGTATTGCAGCTAGAAAACAGTGATACGAATATAATAGTGGATGGAACAACGACGATAAGTGATCATACTTTGTATTTTGTACCATATAGTGATCTTGATCAAGGTAGCAATTACACTGTAACCCTGCAGGGCACAGTGGAAGATCTAGCAGGTAATGCTTATGATGGCTTAACAAGCTGGGAATTTTCTGTTATCGATCTGAGTGTGCTATCGGTAAGTTATAGCAAAGAAGTGATCCGTATTGAGTTCTCTGAACATTTAGACCCATCGACCGTCAGTGAAAGTGATTTTACTATCTTTGATATCAATGAAACTGCTATTCCTTTTAGGCTAACGACCATAGAGGATGATAATAGAACGGTGCATTTAAATGTTCTAAACCCTAATATTAATAAGTTAGACGGTACAGAAGAGATCAGTGTTTCCGGTACCATTCAAGATATCTATGGAAACAGTCATAACAATGGCGTTACGGCTATATATCCTTTAGGTTGGGAAATATGAAAAAAATAACAGCCTTGTTACTCATGGCACCCATCACACTGTTAGCGGGTATAACAGAGATACAAACTCTGTATGATCAAAAAAAATATGCACAGGCTATTAGCGAAGCACAAATAAGTACGTCAGAATATGGAAACCCAAAACTCCATTTACTATGGGCGAAGAGTGCGGAAGCTCTGGGCGAAGATGAAACGGCAATGAGTGCTTATGAACGGGTACTTATGCTCGATCCTGATGACACTGAAGTACGTGTACACCTAGTGAAGTTTTATTCTAACACGGATCGTGATGGACTGGCAGCTGAAATGTCGAAAAGTACAGAAAACTATCAGCTTACTCCGGCACAGCGTACATCATTGGAGAGACTTTATGGGGATGATCTTGAGCGTCTAAACGCGTCAGCGAGCATTGAAATGGGTTATGATTCAAATATTAATGTCAGCCCGGGTGATCTTGATCTTCCGCTGTTTGGAGAAGAGATAGGTACAATGTTCGCACTCTTCAGGGGTAATTTGAGTTACGTCCATGAACTAGATGAAAAAGGTGGCTGGTATATGCGTAGTGATGCGGATATCTTTTATCAGAATAATGCAGATGCAAGTTACTACAATCTCTTTGTAGGTTCAGCTAACATCGGCCTGGGCTATAGCAACGAGCTATATGACGCTTTTCTTCCTGTCAGTTACGGGTATATTAACTATTTTGATCGTAGCTTTATGGAAAGTGTCAGTGTTGATCCTCGAATAAATTTTACACTCTCTAAATCGTTTATTGGAAATATCAATGCAAGATATAGCCAGCGCAGTTATCTGGCAGAAGCTGATAAAAATCGTGATGATACTGTTACAGGTATCGGTTTGGGTCTGTATTGGCTTTTTGAAAAGAATTTTGCGTATATCAGTACAAATTATGACAACTATGCTGCCAAATACAGTGATAGCTTACGATTTACGGACAAAGAGACAACGAGGGTTGCTATGGGAATTAATTATAATGTAAAAGAGTGGTTTATTGCCAGATTTGATTACCGCTATCGTTATGCAACGTATGACGATATTATCGAGAATAGCGGAGATAAACGTAGTGATGATTATCACCAGACAGAATTTAAAGTGAGTCAGATGCTTACTGATACGATGGAAGCATCACTTCTTTATCGTTATTCCAAGAACAATTCAAACTATGAATTGGCAGAGTATGACAAAGATATTGTCATGCTCGGCATTAAATACAATTTTTAAGGATAAAAAATGCGAATTTTCTTTTTCTTTTTAACATTAACGGCTTTTCTATGGTCCAATATTGGAAATGTTGGAGCCTTCAAAGGTACAGCAACCATTTCACGTAGCAGTAGCACGCTAAACGTTAAAAACGGAATGGTTTTAAAGCTCAAAGATAAGATCATCACTGCAGACAAATCACGTGTACAGGTTATCCTAAAAGACAATACTGTTGTGACGATAGGACCCAATTCCATTTTTATCTTTGATGCTTATAAATTTGGCGGTAAAGATGACAGTGAAGTTAAAATGCATATTGACCGTGGTTTTTTCCGTTCTGTTACAGGAAAGATCGGTAAATTGGCACCGGAACGTTTCAAGGTGAAAACTGCTTCAGCAACGATCGGGATCCGAGGTACCGATTTCTCTGCACTGATATCAGAAGGAAAAGAGACCATAACATGTTATAAAGGCGGGCTGAATGTCTCTATGGGTGATACTTCTCATAAGGTTGATGCAGGTATGATGCTCGAACTTTCCAATGGAAAAGCAGAGATCAAAGCATTTAGCATAAACAGAGGATTGCAAACTGTTTATAGAAAAGGAAATATTGATCAGATAAAAGCCGATGAGATATCTGATGCTGCACAGCAGGAAATTCAGGAGAAAATAAGTGATCTTCCGGAAGTACCTCTTGACGAACCGAATGTTGAGTTTCCGGATCGCTAGAACAACAGAACTATCATTATAATGTCCAGGTTTTTGATAAAGAGCAGTGCAGCATTGATACTGGCACTGCTGCTTTCCTGGGCATATCTTTTTATACCACAGACATTTTTTTCTCTCAACAATAATCTTCGTGACTTTTTATTTAATATTCGTGGTGAACTTCCCCAAAGTGATCGGATCGTGATCATTGATATTGATGAAGCTGCTTTAAAACAGTTTGGACAATGGCCATGGTCACGTTCTATTGTAGCAGAGCTGATCAACAAACTCAGTGATGCCGATGCCGGTATTATAGGTTTGGATATGGTTTTTGCAGAGCCCGATCAGACATCGCCGCATCGTATTGCCTCAAAGATAAAAAACAATACAGCCAAGCTGTATAACTATGATCTTATTTTGGCAGAGACTCTGGCGAGTACTCCTACCGTTGGAGGTTATTTTTTTACATTTGAAGAAAATGGTGAAGAAAATATACCTTTAATTCCGGCAATAATTGTAGAGAAAGGGTTAAAGAATAACAACAGCATACTACAGCCAAAAGCTGTTGTGTTAAATCTAGATGTGATACAGGAAAAGTTTTACTCCAGCGGTTTTTTTAACAATATCCCGGATGAAGGCGGTATGATTCGCCGTGTACCTCTGATCATGCGTTATGACGGTATGGTCTATCCTTCCCTTATTCTGGAAATGGCACGTATTTATAGTGGTACTTCCAAAGTTGAGATCTATGGAGATGACGTGGGTGTTAAGAAAATTCAATTTGGTGATTTCAGCATTCCTACAGATCATGCGGGTCGTTTAATTGTAAATTTCAGAGGAGAAGGAAGGCATTTCAAATATATCAGCGCCGCAGATATTTTAAACAGTAATTTTGAGACTAAGGAGATTGCGGAAAAATTTGTCTTGATAGGCACTTCCGCAGTAGGGCTTTCTGATTTAAGATCAATCTCATTTGACAGTGCAATTCCAGGTGTTGAAGTTCATGCTAATACACTTGATAATGTATTAAAAGGTGATTTCCTGTATGAACCTTCCAATGTGGTCATATATGACCTTATAATAATCTGGAGTATGGTGTTAATTTTGATCTTACTTTTTTCTTATATAAGCTCATGGTTACTCTTGCCCCTTGCTATAGGTATAGGATATGCACTCTTCCATATTTTTTTCTATCTTCTGTTTGATATGGGGGTAGTCCTGAATTTACTTTTTCCAATGCTTACATTTTTATCGATTTTAATATTGTCGGTGAGTATTGATTATATAATCACTTCACGTCAGCGCGAATTGGTTAAACGTATTTTTGCAAAAAAAGTTTCCAATGCCGTAATGGATGATCTGCTTAAACATGATAATGATGAAATTTTAAAAGTACGTGAAGAAAATGTAGCTGTCTTTTTTAGTGATATTAGAGGGTTTACGGGGATAAGTGAAACCATAGGTTCATCACAAAAACTTGTTGCCTTGTTAAACCGTTATATGACACCCATGGTAAACACAATCGCCAATAGTGAAGGTACTGTCGATAAGTTTATCGGAGATGCCATTATGGCGTATTGGAATGCTCCCAATCAAGTCAAAAACTATGCAGACAAAGCAGTGACCACTGCACTGAAACAGATCAAAATACTGAGTCAACTGAATGTACAGCTGGATAAAGAATTTGGCATCACGTTAAATATAGGTATCAGTATTCACACGGGTTTAGTCACTGTCGGAGAAATGGGCTCTGTCGGTCGTTCGGATTATACGATCATCGGTGATAACGTTAACCTGGCTTCACGCCTTGAAGGTCTCAATAAACTCTATGGTACGACTATTATTATTTCAGCAGATACAAAACATCAACTGCATGAAGAGTATACGTTCCGCTCACTTGACCTCGTACGTGTGAAAGGCAAAAAAGAAGCGGTCGAAGTATTTGAAGTCATGCCTGCAGGTGAGGGTGAAAAGCGTTCTGATGAATTGCATGCCTACACAACTGCTCTGGAGACTTATCGCCAGGGTAAGATCAAAGAGGCTTATGCACTGTTTAAGGTACTTGAAGAGGCGTATGGATGTAAGCTTTACTGCTTATATCTTCAGCGATGTCAGGAGTATCTCGAACATCCAAAGAAGCCTTTTGATGCCATCTATACCATGTTGGTCAAATAAGAGTTATAAAAGGTCAATCAAGATTCAAGTGAACAATATCCTGTTGCTTCGTATTAAGTTCACTGCGTGCATATTCCCTATATATACCTGTCTCAAAAAAGAAATGCACAAGTTCCTTATCCATATGTCCCATATCAATAAGGTTTTGCATAATAGCAGCGATCTCGGACATGCTGTTCGGTGTTTTATAGCTACGGTTAGATGCAGAAAGTGCTTCAAACATATCAGCTAGCATCAGGATCCTGTCCTCAAGTGTCAGTTGATCTCCTTTAAGCTGTCTTGGATAGCCTGTCCCATCAAGTTTTTCATGGTGATTACAGGCAATATTCAGAACCCGGTTTAATGCCTTTGGAAATGGTATGGCACTAAGTATTTCAATTGTCGCATTTGCATGATTTCGAATAATATCACGCTCTTCATCAGTAAGCGTACCTTTACGGATAGAAAGGTTTTCAAGCTCACTACCCCGTAAAAACTGAACATCTTCCCCCTCAAGCTGATAGGTTTTTTTAGCAAGCGTCTGAAGATATGAAATCTTGTCATCTTCAAGAAATTCACTGCCGATATTGCACTGACGGAGAAAGTTGCGAATATCATCGAGAACCATCAGCTCTTTTGCTTCGCGTTCACGTAGATCTGACGGCACGCTTTTATTATCTTTCAGTGTTTTTAATTCAGACTCGAGATATTTGATCTTTATATCACGTTTCAATATCTCTATACGCTCATCGATAAGCTCCATTCTGTCAACAATTGTTTCAAGCTTATTCTTCTTCTCCATTATATGTCCCGGTGTTGCGATCTTACCTACATCATGTAAAAGTGCCGCAAGATAGATCTGCTTGAGATCTGCATCACTGTAGCGCACATCTTTATAGGGTCCGTGATCACTTTTATCTATTGCTTTGGCGATCATATCGGTGATCTTTGCGACTCTACGTACATGTTCTCCGGTATGGTGTGATTTTGTATCGATCGCTCTGGCAATCGTCCGTATAAACACTTCAAAGGATTCTTCAAGATCTTTAATAAGCCTAGCATTAACGATCGAAACAGAAGCCTGTGATGCAAGTGCTTTTGTACTTTCCTGATCAAAAGCATCAAAGTCAATATTATGCCCATAAATATTTTTTTTGTTGATCAATTGCAATACACCAATGGTTTCATTTATATGATTAAGCAAAGGAACTACAATCATTGATTTAGATCGATACCCTGTCGTTTTATCAAACTGTTTTGTACCTGAAAAATCAAATTCACAGTTATCATAGACATCAGATATGATAATCGTCTTCTTCTTTAGCGCAGCAAGTGCAGAAACCATTTGTGTATTGGGCTGCATGTTTTCAAGATAGAGTGGGAGGTTTGGCCACTTAACAGTATTATGAAGAGTGTCGATGTGAATGTCGAGCGTGTCATTATGCATAACTTTGAACATAAGTTCCTTTTTATCATCACTGAGCAGATAGAGAGTTGCACCGTCAGCATTTGTAAATTTCATCGCTTGATCGACGATCATTTCAAGCAGATTATCAAGATCCAACCCAGCTTGCATTGATTGTGCAATTTTGAATAGATTATCCAAATGCTTTTTCTCATTAGCACTTGATTCAAAGTTCATGACATTCTGACGCTTGTGCAATGGTGTAAAAAGATCCACAATATCACCCATTTCTAGACGTTTTCCTCCATTTTTCAGTAGATCAAGAGTTGCAAGCTCATTATCGATCTTTTGTATAAAGAAAGGTTTCTGATGATAGGTGTAGATCGCAACATCATTGCGATTAAGGCGTATGAGCATCTTCTCGAGAAGTTTGGGAGTTAAGTGCTTGCTTTCGTAAGCAAGTTTTTCTCTGTCAGAGGAGAAAGAGACATCAACAAGCAGAGAAGAGATACTTTTATCATTGTTGAGAAGGTCAATGAGTGTATCATTAATGTATGTATCACCACTGAGAATAAATGCCTGATCTGCTTTTTTAATTTTGTAGCCACAAGCTGGTACTGTATGTTTTGACTCAATAATTGTAATCTCTATGTCATCGATCAGAACCGTCTCTCCATACTCTACCGGTATAAACTGTAAGGATATTTCTTCATTGTTTTCCTGCGTGATCTTTTGAAAATCAGGCCAAATACTCCAATTGAAAAGATATTCTTGAAGTTTATCAATATTCTCACTCAGTGCATACACTTTTAATGGTTTTTCTCTGCATTCAAAATAACTCTCGATCACAAAAGGAAGATCAACTATGTGGTCAAAATGTGTATGGGAGATAAAAATATGTTCAAGCTCACAACACTCTTCCCCAAGACCCTGTATGATATTCCCGGCATCAATGACAATATTTTTTCCGATCAAAAATGATGAAGCTCTGCTTTTATGTGAATAGCTTCCGGCTGCTCCAAGTATTTTTACCATCAAATTTCTCCTCTATTTCTACATAATATTGATTATAGCTTATATTTCTTACAGATCAACGGAGGAGATTATGTGATGTGGAAAGATACTCCGTATGCACGTATAATGGTGCCCGTTAAAGTTCATGTGCTTTGACCCATATCAGATAACTAAGCAAGAAGAGTCTAACGTATAAAAGTACAAGTGGTGAGATCTTTTTTGATATAGAGAAGTATTTTAAAGATAAATTTCATATGTAATGAGATAAGACTTGGTTTTAGCTCTTAAGGTAAG
>JAYEOF010000291.1:0-3423 GCA_034722695.1 Campylobacterota bacterium | reverse complement strand
TCTATGAGGGTTTCTCCCAAAAATGCATAATCTTCCAAAAATGCCTGTATCTTAGGCTCTTTACCTATGAGTGTAGAGTGGAAAAGTTGAGAGTTGATGTACATTGTCTCCAATAGTCTGTCTAAAGATTTGATAGCAGGCTTAAGATACTTGCTGTCTGTTCTGGCAGCTTTGAAGAGGGACTTTATCATCATCGCATTCCAGCTTACAAGTACTTTGGTATCTATGAACGGATAAACACGTTTCTCTCTGCGTTTTTTGAGTGCTTCTATGGCTTCTTTGTAATATGGTATATCTAAAGAACTGGAGTCATCTACGCGGATGATGTTCTTGCCCTCAAAGTTCCCTTCTTTAGTGATGTGTAAAGCTTTTGCCAACTTTTCATGTTCTTTACCGGGGATACCTGCTTTTTCAAATAACTTGAGAGCTTTGTCATAAGCATAGACAAAGTATTTACCCTCTTCACCTTCTGTGTCAGCATCAGAGGCAGAGTAGAAAAGTTTGTCTTGACTCATTTTTTCCAACATGAAGTCAATGGTCTCAAAAGCAATATCTTTATAAAAATCATTATTCGTTACATGAAATGCTTTGAGATACACTTCAGAGAGCAGGGCATTGTCATAGGTCATCTTTTCAAAGTGTGGTATCAGCCATTCATTATCGGTACTGTAACGACAAAAACCACCTTCTATTCGATCATACAGACCTCCTTTTGCCATAGAAGAGAGTGAGAGTATGCTCATGTTGAGTGCCTCTTTTTCTCCTGTGAGACGGTAGAGATCCAGAAGCAGGTCAAGGGTAGATGCTTGTGGAAACTTTGGTGCTTTGTTAAACCCCCCATCCTTGCTGTCAAAGAGTTGATCAGCCTGGTCCAATACTCTGGCTATAATACTTTCATCCAGTTTGGTAGCTTGTATCTTGTCCTCTTTTGGATTGAGGTGTTGGAGTATTCTGTCTGCTTCGTTGACAAGTGTTTTCTTTTCATTTTTATATTTATCGCTGATGACATCAAGGAGTGCTTTAAAACTCATCATCCCGTATTTTGGCTCATCAGGGATATACGTGGCAGAGTAAAAAGGCTTAAGGTCTTCAGTGAGGAAGATAGAGGTAGGCCAACCTCCGGGACGACCATTCATCAAGCGGTATACATCTTGAAAATGTTTATCGATGTCAGGACGCTCTTCACGGTCTACTTTGACAGAGATAAACTTTTCATTAAGGATCTTTGCTGTTTTCTCATCTTCAAAAGATTCATGCTCCATGACATGGCACCAGTGACAAGAGCTGTAACCAATAGAAAGAAAGATAGGTTTATTCTCTTTTTGTGCTTTTTTAAATGCTTTTTCACCCCAAGGATACCAGTCTACAGGATTGTCTGCATGTTGTTGAAGATAGGGTGAATGCTCGTTTTTAAGATGATTTGCCATTTTTTAATACCTTATGGGTTTTAGGTTAATATTTGATTCACTATAATGCGTTATAGTTTCGCAATTAATTGTGTATGATACACACCTTATACACAGACATCATAATACAATTGTATAAAATTTCAATAGAGAGAAGAGGAAAAATGAGGAATATTTTTAAAATGTTACTTTTAGCAAGTGTGTTTTTAAGTACATTTGTATTTGCAGATTTTGGATCTGCATTGAAAAAACAAACCTTTTTAAAGCCTGAAGAAGCATTTAAAGTTTCAGCTGTCAAAAAAGATTCTATGATCGAAGCAACGATCACTTTGGGTAAAGAGATCTATATTTATGATGATTCACTTCACATTAAAGTGATCAAACCGCAAAGCTTTGAGGTCAAAGAGATTCAAAAACCTGAACCTCACGATCTACATGGCGACCTGGTGCATGAAGGTGTAGTATTGGTAAAAATACCCACTGATGTTATAGAGTCTAAAGTATCAGGACCTTATACGATAAGCGTTGAATTTGAGGGTTGTAATGCACGTGGTATCTGTTATTTGCCTGAGAAAAAAACTTTTGAGTTTAAGAGTAGTGGCACTGCTGCATCTCCAACTGTTGCAACTCAGGAAAAAAATAAACCTTCTGTTATAAAAGTAGAAGAAAAGGGTGTTTTTGACAAGATATCTTCACTCAGTAAGGAAGGTAACACGGCTAAGATAGCGGATGTACTTGGTAGTGAAAGTTCATTCTTCATCATTCTGCTTTTCTTTGTGTTTGGATTATTATTGGCACTTACTCCTTGTGTTTTTCCTATGATCCCTATACTCTCTTCTATCATCGTTTCTCAATCTGGTGAGGGGAAACCAAGTGTAGGAAAAGCCTTCTTCACCTCTTTAGTGTATGTAGTTTCTATGGCACTGACATATACTGTAGTGGGTGTTGTTGCCGGACTCTTAGGTGCAGATATACAAGCTGCGATGCAAAATCCTTGGGTACTGACTGTATTTGCAGCAATGTTTGTTGCGCTTGCTTTCTCTTTATTTGGCTATTACGAGATAGGGCTTCCCGCTTCTTGGCAGTCTAAAATTTCTACTGCAAGTGATGAAGCTGGGCAGAAGGGCGGTATTGTAGGGACAGCTATCATGGGACTTCTTTCAGCACTTATCGTAGGTCCTTGTGTCGCACCGCCATTGGGTGGAGCAGTACTGTTCATTTCTCATACCGGAGATGCTTTGCTTGGTGGAGTAGCACTTTTTGTGATGAGTATGGGAATGGGTGTACCGTTACTGTTGGTAGGTATAGGAGCTGGTAAGTTCATGCCTAGACCTGGTGGCTGGATGACACGTGTTTCACAAGTATTTGGTGTAATGATGCTTGGACTTGCAGTCTTTATGCTTGCACGTATCTTACCGGATAGTTTGACACTGATCTTATGGGCACTGCTCTTTATGGGATCTGCACTCTATATGGGTGTATTTGACTCTAGTTCAGAGAGTAAAGGGATGATGAAACTGGCAAAACTGCTGGCTATGGTCTTTATGCTTTATGGCGCATCTCTCTTTGTAGGTGCACTCAGTGGAGCTACGTCTATACTCCATCCATTTGTAAAATTCACTTCCGGAGGTAAAGGTGTTGCCACAGTAGAAGTAGATAAAAGTACACACTTGGGCTACTCTGTAGAACGCCTTATGAAAGAGGTAAAAGCTTCAGATAAACCTGTAGTTGTAGATTTTGGAAAAGACTCATGTACTGCCTGTACAGAACTTGAAGTGATCACTTTCCCACATCCAAAAGTACAAGAGCAGCTTAAAAACTTTACTTTCATTAAGATAGACCTGACAGCTAACAGTGATGAAGACAAAGCACTACTCAAAAAGTATGAACTTTTTGGTACACCAAACATCATCTTCTTTGGTAAAGACAATAAGTATATACAAGAGAAAGGATTAACAGGGT
This sequence comes from Campylobacterota bacterium, assembly GCA_034722695.1. Classification (GTDB taxonomy): domain Bacteria; phylum Campylobacterota; class Campylobacteria; order Campylobacterales; family Sulfurovaceae; genus Sulfurovum. The sequence continues at coordinate 55 of JAYEOF010000291.1, read as the reverse complement.
TTGTTCCGCCTGAAGCGTTTGCGAAGCATTTGGAGAGTATTGTTAAATAAAATCT
>JAYEOF010000290.1:0-3463 GCA_034722695.1 Campylobacterota bacterium | reverse complement strand
GAGTGGATAGCCTATTTTACTGCGATAAAAGAAGCTTTTTCACATACGCAAACCTCTGAGCTCATAGGTAAATGGGCAGAGGTAGATAGACGTTGGATGGCTGTGACGACACCATTGCAGGTAGGGCATCCGTTAGAGTATTATGAAGATCACTACAGAAAGGCAGTAGCTTTAGAGTGGGATCTGCGTATTGTCAATCCTAAAGTACTAGAAGGTTCAAGCACACGTAACAATATCAAACTTTTTGCCTATGAAATGGCAAAAGAGTTTGGTGACGAGGCTCTACATACAATGAGCAAGAATCTTCTTCAGGTAGATGAAACACAACTTTACATCGGTCAGCCTATTCTTTACTATGCAGCAGAATTCAACGGACTTTTTTCCGCACAGGTGGTTCCAAATGATGAGCAAGTCTCAGCTGAACTGGGAAAGAAGATCTTTGCATATGCAGACTTTGTGATGGAGTCTAAGAAGTCTAAACCGATCATGAAACTCTCTGTGGAAACCATGGGGGTAGATTTTGTAAAAAAACAAAAAGCATTAGTTGATAATGAACCTGAGCTTTGGCAGGAGATCTACGATATCTCTACGGTAGGACACGAATACGGGCACATACTCTGGATAGATTCAGACACTGAAACCAAGATGAACGGCTCAGGACAGTTTAAAAATATAGAAGAGTTTAAAGCAACTTCCGGTGGACTGATGGCATTCTTCCATAATGAACGTGAAGCACTGAAAATTCACATTGTAGATGATCTGGTCTCGCGTGCAGTGGGGCTGATGGCTTGGCGTGAAGTGGGTGAAGTCCTGCCGTACTATTGTGAAGGCTTGATCCATCTTGATATTCTTTTCACTTCAGGTGTCATTACCTATGATGGGCAGATAAAGATAAATTACAGTCAATATGATGTGATGAAAAAAACCTATCAGGATGCCTATAAAAAGTTGGCAGAAAACTACCTTGCCAAAGTGGATGCAAATGTCTATTTGAGTGATTATGCAGCAAAAGAAGAGGGTGTCTATTTGCCGGTAAAAGAAGAGATAAAGTCATTTGTAGAGCATTACTATACACGATACAAAGAGATCGGTCAGCAGACCATTACACTTAGTTAGGAGCTATTTGTTCCTCTTCTCATCTTCTGAGATAAATTTAGAGAGGTTTTTACAGAAGTCAGAGTAACATACATAATTTTTACTGCCGACTCTGTCACTGTGCTTGAGTTGCAGTCTCAGATAATCCTCTTTTTCATGACAAAGGAACATGATCCCACTATAGAAAAATCCTCTTTTATTCATGATCTTGACCACTTTGTTGATCTGTGGGATATTTTCCAAAGAGATATCTACATAGATCATATCACAATGTTTTGCTCTGAGTTGAGAAACCAGAAGTAAAAATTTATGTTTGAAATTCCTACCGTAACTGTCGACGCGTATAGTAGCGATATTGCTTGGTGGATCAAATTGATAGGTCAAAAAAACATGCTCTGGAATTTTATCGATCTTTTTCTTTTGCTTTGAAAAAGATATACCGGCATTCAAATAGGTTTGTTCGATCTGATCACGATAGATCTTAGGAAGATAAAGTGATTTGGAATATCTATGAAAGAAATGGTATCCCACCAGAACAGCTCCACGTTTACGTGCTTTGGTCAATTCTGTGTTCTCTATGGTAATATCTATTGGTGTTTTCCCCAGCATGAGGGCACTTTCTGAAAAATCATGACGAAGATTACTCTTTTGACTGAAAGTATGATACATGATCGCTTCACCAAATACGGCATCCAGACCGATCTCTTTTGCTTTTTCAAGAACCAGTTCGATCATACGGTTCATGATCCCTCTGCCTTTAAACAGAGGGTCAACTACCACTATGCCGATCTCTGCTATAGTAGATTCGGGTACAAGGATAAATGCAAAATGTCCTATGATCCTACCATTGATCTCTGCAACAACCGAGTAGAATTTGTTACCGTGCAATTCAACTATCTTTTGAGGATAATAGAAGAGGTCTTTGATATAGCTATGACCATAATTTTTGTAAATAAGGTAAGCAACCCCCTCTTCATCCCCTTCTTTAAATTCTCTTATCGTTATGGGTATATTTGGGGCCGTAACCTCCTGTGACTCTTTTCCAGAATGGAGAGAATCCTGTGTAGAGAGGTTTTTGGGTGTATGCAAAGGATATGAAGCATATTTAATGATCATGAACTTCTTACCTTCTTTACCTAAGTTATGATATTCAAATATATCCATTAGGTCATAAATACGGTTAAACCCGGCAGAAGCTTCTTTGTCTATAGGTACGCTTTTATGTTTTTTGTGAGACATAGGTATACCCCAGTCATGCACATCGATACGCAGTCCTGTTTTAAAAGGATGCAGTGCCATTTCGATGTATCCCTGTTCATCTCTGTAGGCATGGGTAATAGCGTTATGGATCAACTCTTCTGTGCTGCTAAGCAGCGCTTGGACATCATCTTGTGTCAAAGGCAGTGTTTTGCAGGTATTTCTGATCACATCCTTTACTATCTCCATACATTGGATATTACTGGGTATTTTTAGTACGATACTCTCATGCATCACGATCCTTTTTGTGCTAGGACTTACTTTGTGTCAAAAACTGCAAGGCAGAAGCACCCATGATCTTCATTCCGACCTGCAGCGCATCATCATCCACATCAAACCGGCTGTTATGCTGTGAAACACAGGTTTTTTTCTCTTCATCACAGGTTCCCAGTCTGAAGAAAGCTCCCGGAACAAGCTTTAGATATTCAGAAAAATCTTCTCCCCCCATCACAGGGTCTATAAGATCTATACACTTCTCTTTTCCAATGATATTTTCTGCTTCTTCTACGATGATATCTACCATTTTTTCATGGTTGATCAATTCCGGTTGTCCAAATTCGTAGTCAAATTTATATTTGGCACCCATAGATTTGCAGATACCCTTGATAGAAGATTCCATCATTTGAGGGATCTTGTTGCGTATCTCTTCGTTAATGGTTCTGACGGTTCCTTTCAGCAGTACATGATCACAAATAATATTGGAAGCTTTACCCCCCTCAATGGTTCCCAGAGAGATCACTGCAGGATGTAGAGGATCGATCATTCTTGAGACGATATGGTTCAGTGAATTGACGATCATAGAAGTGACAAGGATGGCATCTACCCCCTCATGAGGTCTTGCACCATGGGCTGATTTGCCAAAAATTTCGATGGTAAAAATATCTGCAGAAGCCATCATTACACCGTATTTATACCCTATCTCTCCACTATTGAGGTAAGGGTAGGCATGCAGTCCAAAGATACCATCCACCCCTTCAAGTGCTCCCTCTTCGATCATTTCGACACTTCCTCCCTCTTTACTCTCTTCAGAGGGTTGAAAGATAAATCTTATATTGCCCGGCAGGTCGTTTTTGTGTGCTGCCATGGCAATAGCAGTTCCCAAGGCGATGGC
>JAYEOF010000289.1:0-3473 GCA_034722695.1 Campylobacterota bacterium | reverse complement strand
CGTAGAGGGTTTTAAAGGTATAAAATCCTGTCATAAGATCATAAATCCTTCTAGCACTATTTTAAAGGAGATGCCCAAGTTGATCTTTCTTCACTTGAAGATAACTTTTATTATGAGGATTAGGCGTTATTTGGATGGGGATACGTTCTACTATTTCTATGTCGGGTAAAGAATCGATCTTGGCAGGGTTGTTTGTGAGAAGTTTTATTTTTTTAAGATCGAAATGTTTTAGAATAAACTCAACGACTTCGTATGTACGTTCATCTGCTTTAAAACCCAACTGGTGATTTGCGGCAACCGTATCGAAACCGGAATCCTGCAGGGCATAGGCATTCACTTTATTGAGCAAGCCTATATTTCTACCCTCTTGACGATGATAGATGATCATGCCACCTTCTTTTGCTATGAGGGCTTGAGCATAGGCAAGTTGTTCTCCACAATCACATTTTACAGAAGAGAGCGCATCACCAGTAAGACACTCTGAGTGTACCCGTACTATGGGTGCATCTATCTCTTTTAGGTTATCTGTAAAAATAGCCAAATGCTCTTTTTCGCCTTCTTTAAAGGCTTGTATCCGAAAAGTGCCATATCTCGTTGGTAAAGTAGCAATTTGTGATATATCTATATTATTCATGACGAGATTATACAGAAACAATTAATAATTAATAATTAACAATTAATAATTATTGTAAAATGACACAAATAATTATAAAAGGACGTGTATGTTTGCTCGTTTTAGAAGAAAAAGAATTAATCCAGTGTTAAGAGATCTGCTTCAAGAGACACATTTGAGTGTGAATGACTTTATTTATCCACTATTTGCAAGATCAGGTACAGGTATAAAAGATGAAGTTGGTTCTATGCCTGGTGTATACCAAATGAGTATAGATGAAATCGTGAAAGAGTGTGATGTTCTTAAATCGTTAGGTATCAGATCGATTATCCTTTTTGGTATACCAGATACAAAAGACTCTGTTGGAAGTGACGCGATGTGTGAACATGGTATCATTGCTCAAACAGTGAGAGAAGTCAAAGCTGCGCACCCTGACATGTTTGTTGTCACAGACCTCTGTTTTTGTGAATACACAGACCATGGACACTGCGGTGTGCTCGACCCTATACTTGAAACGGTTGACAATGACATTACACTTGACAACTTGGCTAAACAAGCTGTCATTCATGCCAAAGCAGGTGTTGACATGATAGCCCCTTCAGGAATGATGGATGGCATGATAGGAGCTATACGTAGTGGACTTGATGGAGCAGGATTTGAGAATTTGCCTGTAATGTCTTACTCAACTAAATTTGCTTCTGCATACTATGGACCTTTCCGTGATGTTGCAGAATCAAGCCCAAGCTTTGGAGACAGAAGAAGCTACCAAATGAACCCGGCTAATAGAAATGAAGCTATCCTGGAATCTGTGGAAGATGAAAAAGAGGGAGCAGATATCCTCATGGTTAAACCTGCCCTTGCATACCTGGATGTCGTACGTGATGTTAAGAACAATACTTCACTTCCATTGGCTGTTTACAATGTATCTGGTGAATACTCTATGCTTAAAATGGCAGCTAAAGCCGGTGTCATAGACTACGACAAGGTAATGATGGAAACGATGATGGCATTTAAACGTGCCGGTGCAGATATCATCATCACTTATCACGCAAAAGAAGCGGCTCTTTTACTTCAAAAATAATTTCTATCTTCCTCTTGCACTTAGCTAAATAAGTGCAAGCTTCTACAACTTTCAAGCATATTATGGTAAAATATTCTCTTTTAAATTTCTAGCCCTATATATGTATAAGAGCTTAAGATACTAGGATAGTCAAATGAGACACTTTTTAACACTTAAAGATTTCACGAAAGATGAGATCTTAGAGATGATAACATTAGCACAGAAAATCAAATCACAAACCAAACAACGCAAGTTTGTTCCCTATATGGAACATCAGACTCTTGGTATGATATTTGAAAAGAGTTCTACACGTACACGTGTGAGCTTTGAGACAGGTATTTATCAGCTTGGTGGAGTAGGGCTTTTTCTCTCTTCTAACGACATACATTTAGGGCGTGGTGAACCTATGAAAGATACGGCTCGTGTTATAAGCCGTATGGTAGACATGGTAATGATACGTACCTTTGAGCAGTCTAAACTTGAAGAGTTTTCAGTGTACTCAAAAATACCTGTAATCAATGGTCTTACAGATTCTTACCATCCTGTACAACTCATGACAGACTACCTTACGATGATAGAATTTGGCAAAGACAAAAACCCAGTAGTGGCTTATGTCGGTGACGGGAACAACATGACACACTCATGGCTCATGCTTGCAGCAAAGCTTGGGCTTGAGCTAAGAATAGCTACTCCAAAAGGGTATGAGTGTGATGAAAGCATCGTAGCAGAAGCACTGGAGTTTGCTAAAGAGAGTGGTGCAAAGATCACCTTTGGTCATGATCCTAAAGAAGCAGTTAAAGGGTGTGATGTAGTCACTACCGATACCTGGGTCTCGATGGGTCAGGAAGAGGAGAAAGAAGAGCGTCTTAAGGTCTTTAATGGTTATATGGTGGATGAAACTATGATGTCTCTGGCTAAATCAGATGCCATCTTCCTGCACTGCCTTCCTGCCTACAGAGGATACGAAGTAAGCGAAGAGACCTTTGAAAAACATGCAGAAGTTATTTTCTCTGAAGCAGAGAACAGACTGCATGCACAAAAAGGCATTATGGTATGGCTTGACAATCATCGAGCATAATCAAGTACGTGTAGGGTGGATTCATCCACCGTGTAAATAGAAATACACATAAAATAAAATTTGATATTAAAAAGGTGGATAAATCCACCCTACGCAATCATCAAAGAATGATATATAGAAGGAAACCCATTGAGTCAAATAGATTTCGAAAAATTCAGTAAATACTCCAAACCAGGACCAAGATATACAAGTTACCCAACAGCATTAGAATTCAATGATGACTTTAAATACGATGCCTACATCAATTTTTTAGAAAACTCTACAGAGAAACTCTCTTTGTATGTACACTTACCATTTTGTCGTAGTGCCTGTTACTTTTGTGGATGTAATGTTGTCTTTACTTCTAAAGAAGAGAAACTAAGTCGTTACATAGATTACTTGAAAAAAGAGATAGATATCTTAGCTAAGCATATCGATACTTCCCGTGAAGTGATACAGTTCCACTTTGGTGGAGGAACACCTACTTTTTACAAAGCATTTGAGCTTGATGAGATTGTTACTTACATCAAGTCAAAGTTTCCAAACTGGAGCAAAGAAGCTGAAATAAGCTGTGAAATAGACCCACGTTTTTTCAATGAAGACCAAATGAAAGTCTTTCAAAAACACGGCTTTAACCGCATTAGCTTTGGAGTACAGGATCTTGATGAGAAAGTACAAAAAGAGATACACCGTGTACAGCCTTTGGAACTGACCAAAAATGCTGTAGAGTTGGCTAGGAAATA
>JAYEOF010000288.1:1626-3489 GCA_034722695.1 Campylobacterota bacterium | reverse complement strand
TTACTGTAGTCTATGTCATGGTATGGTGATCCTGTTTTTGTTGTAAGCATTCCAAAGAAGCTGCTCTTTTCTTTAAATTCAACTTTTGTACCTTTTAACTTTTCATCTGCTGCAAAAAAAGTTTTTGGTTTTGTTGTGAGAATGTTTTTGTTAGCTTTTACATGTTTTTCAACACTTTCTATTTTGTGGCATTGCTGACAGGAGATAGGCTCAGTACGTTGTATCTCATTGTCTGCAAATTTGCTTTTACCATCCATTACCTCATGGTCTGAAGGTGTATGACACTTCGCGCATGCTTGGTCGTTTCCTTTTGCTTTTGCGGGATGTTTATCCCATACAGCTTTAAATACACTGTCTTTATAGATAGATGATTTGCTGTGTATAGAGTTCTGATACTCCTCGAAGATAATAGGATGGCATTTTTGACAGGTTGTATTTTCAAGTGCCGCGTATGTTTGTGTTGTTGCTACGAACAGTAGCAAAAAAGTAATCCATGATTTCATAGATAAGTTCCCCTTTTAATAATTATAAGTATAGCATTGTAGCAAATCGGAGAAAATTTGTCTTGATTTAAATCAAGTGGATAGGTTACTTTAATAAATTATTCAACTCTTGTTCTAAATCAACTTACCAACATCAAAAAATTGTTATCATCCTTTTTATTGAATAAACATAGGATGAACGCAATGAAAAAAATATTACTTACTATTTCTATCATCTTTACGCTCTCTTCTACTCTTTATGCCCAGAGTGGAAAAAAAGTATTTGAGACGTATTGTTGGGGATGTCACCATCAAACTGCAGTAGCGTTTGGCCCCTCTTTTGCTGAGATCGCTTCAAAGAGAAATGCAGATGAGATACGGGCAATGATCACTGATCCTGCTTCTGTCTCTAAAGCCTTTGGCTATAAACGTAATGCAATGCCGGCTTTTAAATTAAGCGAGGAAGAGCTTAAAGCGATCACAGACTATATCTTGAGTTTCAAATCTGCAAAGCCAACAGAAAAAGATCAGAATAAGATGAAAGTTAAGCCAGAAGCACATCCCAATATCGCACAGAATAAAAAGGTAAAATAATGTTCAGACTCTCCAATCTATTAAAAACAGTAACTGCAGGGAAGCCTGCACGTGTACTTGATGGAAGCATAGCCATTTGGAATTTTACCAATCGCTGTAACCTCTCCTGTCTTCACTGTTACTCAAAAGCAGACTTGGATGCAGTAGATACGCTTACGACAGATAACATCATGGATACGCTGCCAAAGCTCAAAGCCAATGGCGTGAAGTTTCTTATCTTCTCAGGTGGGGAACCACTTACAAGAAAAGATATTTATGATATCGCTGCACGTTGTAAAGAGTTAGGTATCGTCACTTATCTTTCTACGAATGGGCTTTATGTCAAACAGAGTAATGCAGAGCAGATCTTGGATACTTTTGACTATATCGGTATCAGTATCGATGGGAGTCCTGATGTGCATGATGATTTCCGTGGACTTAAAGGTTCATTTGTTGAGTCTATGAAAGCGGTGGATCTGCTGAACAGTTATGGAAGAACAAAAGTCGGTATCCGTTTTACCATCACTAAGGATACTTATGATGATCTGGCATTTATCTTTGATCTGGCAGAAAAACATAATATCCCAAAAGTCTATATCTCTCACCTTGTTTACAGTGGTAGAGGTTTAGAAAACCTTGAGATGGACCTGAGTAAAGAGCAACGTATCACTGCAGTGAACTACATCTTGGATAAAGCCTTTGAGTATCATGAAAGTGATAGAGATATAGAGATCGTAACAGGTAATATGGAGATGGATGCTATCTTGTTTTATGATAGATTCATTAAGAAATACCCGGAACATGCAGA
>JAYEOF010000288.1:0-1526 GCA_034722695.1 Campylobacterota bacterium | reverse complement strand
GTAAGAGAAGCAGATGTCATCATTTATGATAGACTTGCCAATCCTGATATTCTTGCAGAGGCAAAAGATGGTTGTGAATTTGTCTATGTAGGTAAAGAAGACTCTCATCATACCCTTCCTCAAGAAGAGATCAATGAAGTGATCTACCAGTCTGCACTTAAATATGAAAATGTAGTACGTCTAAAAGGTGGAGATCCTTTTGTCTTTGGACGTGGTGGAGAAGAGGGGATATACCTGTATGAACGTGACATAAAGTTTGAGTTCATTCCGGGGATCACTTCAGCAATAGCAGTGCCGGAGTATGCAGGTATCCCTGTAACACATCGTGGTATTACTGTTTCTTTTAGAGTAGTAACAGGACATGAATCAAGTGGTAAAGACCATTCACAGATCCCTTGGGATAACTATAAAAGTGATGATACTATTATCTTTTTGATGGGGCTTCATCGTCTTAAGACCATTTGTAAAAAGTTAATAGAGATAGGAAAACCAAAAGATTATCCTATTGCGGTGATCTCTCGTGGTACCAGACCTGATGAAAAAACCGTTGTGGGAACACTTGAGAATATTTATGAAAAGGCAAAAGATCTGCCTACACCTGCGCTTATTGTGGTTGGAGAAGTGGTAAATTTACGAAAACAACTCAGTTGGTTTGAAAAACCATAATACAAATTAATAAAATATTATTATAAAACACAATTTTTAAGTAATAACTACTGAAAACAGTGCTATTATCGGAAATATATAGGAGAGATTTTATCTTTTGTACTGTATAGTATGTTCTTATATAATAATGGTACCTCGGGGGGGGGTGCCAATGAAAAGGTACAGCTATGTTTAAACTTGAAGAGATACCGATGTTCTCTGCATTGGGTGAGTCATACTTAAAAGAACTCCAAAACAGTATACATATTAAACATTTTACGAAAGACAGTATTGTCTTTTATGAAGGAGATCAGAGTGATTACCTTCATATCCTGATGGAAGGAAGCGTTAAGCTTTACAAAACATCTCCCAAAGGTTCACAAATACAGATCAACCGTTTTAACGCTCCGGGGCTCATTGCAGAATTCGCCTGTTTTGAGCAGGAAGCTTTCCCTGCTACCTGTGAATTTGTAACAGATGGGGCTATTGGGGTACTTCATTTTGATAAATTGATCGAATATCTTAATCAGCCACAATTTTCTTTAGAACTTATTAAATCCCTTACAGGGAAAGTAGCATTGCTCTCGGCACTGGTACATAAAGAGACCATTCTCTCCTCAGAAGCAAAAGTAGCTGATCTAATGGTCAAGAAAGTAAATATATTTAACCGTCTCAAAAATAATGAGATCGCTTCTATCCTTAACCTTACACCGGAGACATTTTCACGTATTATGACGAAGTTTAAAAAAGAGGGTATTATCTCTGTTAAAAAACATGAATTAACGATACTGAATGATGATGCACTCTATAATATCATTGAAACGAATACAATGAAAGACTGTACCAATTGTATCGCTGATTTTAAGGCTAAGATAGGGTAT
>JAYEOF010000287.1:0-3492 GCA_034722695.1 Campylobacterota bacterium | reverse complement strand
GTCTCCATGATGGACAGTGACTTTGACAACTTGACACTTGACAAACTTTGTGATATCCATGGGCTAGGTCCAGCCAAAGCTTCACAGTTGCTAGCCTCCATAGAGCTAAGTAAACGTTACCTCATACAAAATAACAAACGCATCACTTCTGCCCAAGAGGTTTACAACGAACTTAAATCTTACAGTACAAAAAGCCAAGAACATTTCCTTACCATCACGCTTGATGGTGCATCCCACATCATCAACACACGAACGGTTTTCATAGGTACACTGAACCAAAGTATCGTCCATCCAAGAGAAGTGTTTGCAGATGCCATAGCTGACAGAGCCGCAGGCATCATTATTGCACATAATCACCCATCAGGAACATTAGAAGCAAGTCGGGCAGATATACAGATAACCCAAAGGCTCAAAGAGGTGTCGAAGTTGGTTGGCATAGAGTTGCTTGACCACGTGATACTCTCTAAACATGGATTTTACAGTTTTTCGGATGAGGGGTTGTTGCCCTTCGACTAAGCTCAGGGCTCACACGGATTGAACTCAAAGTGGCTCCCTCCTTTTCTATTTACAAAATTTAAATCTATCATTTGATACAATAAGTTTTATTTATATCATGGAGCATAAAAGTACATGAAAAAACATATCAGATCTGCAGCCAAACGTGTTGCAAAAAATCCTGTTTTACAAAAAAGTGCCCAGTCACTAAAGCCAAATCGGAGTATTTTGGGTGTGCTTGGTGTGGTGCTTTTCTTTATAGTTCCGGAGATCTCAGGGTTCATTTGGGGAGAAGAGATCACCGACTGGGCGCATGCTCAAATCTTAAGTGAACCAACCGAGGTCGGACGAAAATTCTACTGGGTGCTTGAAAAACTCTTTGAAGATGGTGGAAGCTGGGTCAATCTGAGCATTGGAGTACTGCTTTTGGTATGGTTGTTTTGGGATTGGAAGGGAGCTAGCTAGTTATTTAGTTAAAGCTTCCATTGCCTTGTTCTGTTTTTCCACTTGTTTGTTACTCTCCTTGACAGACTCTTTAGCCATATCCATAGCACTAACCCGACTGTCAAGATAAGTATCTACTGGATTTTCTATTGCTTTTGCACTACTCTTGTCTTGACTCTCTCCACAAGCTAAGAGGAGTAAGCTGATCAAGCTGCAAAGTATGAGTGTGTTATGCTTTTTCATGATGACTGCCTTTTGTCTTTTTATAGTTTAGTATAGCATAGTGTGTTGAGTGTATGAAAGTGAGATCAAGAAGATAATCTGTAACTTTGTAAAACTAATATGAAATCATGCTATAATCAAATCTCATAATATAATTAAAGGAGTGTGGTAATATGCAAAAATATATGATTTTCTTTCTCGTAGTGTTATTTGCAGGCATACATGGTTTTGCCGAAGAAAAACATGAAAACAGTGTAGTTACAGATAAGATAAATGCAATCTACTGGCAAGATAATATCTCTTCTCAAAAAAGTTCAAAAGATTGGGATGATGCCGTGTTGTACTGTGATGAGCTCGTTTTAAATGGTGTGGGTCATTGGCGATTACCAACATTTAAAGAGTTGTTCTCGATAGTGGATTATACGCGTGTGCATCCTGCGATCAACCCTGTCTTTAGCTTTGTGAATGAAGGAACCTATTGGACTTCAACGGGCTTTGCTCCAAGTAGATCACGTACCTGGACGATCGATTTTCGTACAGGAAAAACCTATTATAGCTATACAACCACCAACCATGCAGTCCGCTGTGTCAAAGATATGCCGGTAAAATCCGCAAAGGAGAGCAAATGAAACCTATTTTATTCATACTAATGATCAGCAGTACACTTCTATTTGCAACAACCTCCAAACAGGATGATAAGACAGGACTTGTCTGGCAGGACGATCAAGCTATTTCCCAAAGTGAGATGATGCAGCAGGAAGCCATAGCATATTGCCAAGCACTCAAACTCGATGGTTTTGAGGATTGGCGTCTCCCGACACTCAAAGAAGCCTATACTATTGTCGATCTGACACAAGAGCGTCCGGCACTCAAAAAAGGTTTTGAAATGCGCAATGATGAACGATTTTGGACATCAACACCCTTTGCCAAAAACCCGGGAAAAGAAGCATGGCGGATCTCTATGAGTTATGGAGAAGCAGAACCGTATAACAAGAATCGTTCTTATCATGTACGATGTGTCAGAGGGCAACTTAAACATTAGTATGTACTTAGTGGGGTAATAACTTGGGTTAAACTTTCTCCTTGCGAAGCAGGAGCAATACGATTCCCTGTTGACCAAAATAGTGTCGCTCTACTTCCGTCAGTGTGATACCGGAGAGAAGTTCAGGGAGACCACCCTTTTCGATGTAAGACTTAAAGTTCCGGTAGTGTTCCCCACCGGCTACCCACTCGATGAAATAGATAAGCATTTTTGAGATAGCAGATGTTTTTTCACTCAGTTCATAGTCAACGATCAAAATATCTCCACCCTCAGAAGTAACACGTACCATCTCCTCAACGATCTTACGTGCGGAATCATGGCTCTTTTCATGCAGAGAAAAAGCAGTCATCACCAGATCGAACTTTGCATCTTCATAATGCATTTGTGTAGCATCCTGATGGTTACAGTCTGCTTTATGCTCTCCTTTGCCTGCCACACTCAACATAGCATCGGAGAGGTCAATGCCTTCACCGTCAAATCCATGCTGCTTGAGCAGTTTGAGCTGATCACCCGTACCGCAGCAAACATCGAGGATCGATCCATAGTGATACTGCTTGACCAATGAGATCACCTTGTTACGGATAGGGCGGATAAAAGGATAAAGAATCGGATCATAAAATTTTGCGCTGTATTCGTACTCTTCCATCTTGTGGTACCTTTCACTATTTTTTTATTATGTCAAATATGACCGTGGTAGACCAATACAAATACCCCGGTCGGTAAAGAGCATTTTAAAATCCATGCAGTTGATCCTCTTTACTCTTACCTTTGCACTTAAACAGGCCATCTTCCCAGCCCATACGGTAACTTTCACTATTTTTCAGTTTGTTGAGGTCTTTTGTATATCCACAATCAACTGTACGACAGGCATTCCGAACACCTTTTTTATAATTTGCATCTCTATCAGAACCAAAATTGATACCTTTATGCATGTAGTCACCATGGCTGACAGATGAAGAGCTGCAAGCGCTGAGCAAAAGTGAACTACATGCTATGAAAAGTTGTTTTTTCATTTTTTATCCTTCCTGTTGTGATATATGTATATCTATAATATGATATATAGTGTATATTTATACTTATATAAGAAAGGATACTCCACTGTTTTCAAACTTGATTTTATACTGTACTGCTGAAGAATGTTTTTTTGATATGTTGTGTATTAATGCTTATAGGTATGTAGGCTTAAAGAATCTATAGAATACAGTTGTAGTTATTGTTTATGTGGATGTATAGTAGTTATATGGCTGAGAGGAAGTCCTTTGTGGGTTACTTATACATACTTATATTTA
>JAYEOF010000286.1:0-3503 GCA_034722695.1 Campylobacterota bacterium | reverse complement strand
GCTGTTGTTCTTACTCTCTACTCTGGATATGAGTATGTCAGAGATTTCTTTAAAAACACTCAAATATAGTAAAAAAGTACAATTGCCTAAAAATTAATCACTCTTCCATTCATCTTTCGTTAACTTTACTGATATACTTCATCAAAACATATAACACAAGGAAATAACATGAAGTTTACAAAATTAAGTTTAGTAGCAGCATTGGCTGTAAGTTCTGCATTTGCAGGTGGGGATATCGCTCCAGTAGAGCCAGTAGTAGTAGAAGCTGCACCAGCACCAGAGTCAGCATTTGAAGTAAGTGCAAACCTTGCGATCACAAGTAACTACGTATGGAGAGGTATGACTCAATCAGCTAATTCACCGGCAGTTCAAGGTGGGATCGATCTTGGATACAAAGGTTTTTACCTAGGTACATGGGGTTCAAATGTAGAGTTTGGTGATACTGCCAATAACCTAGAAGCAGATTTATATGGTGGATATAGAAATGAGATCGCTGGTATCGCATTTGATATAGGTTATATATACTATGCTTACCCAAATGAATCTGATGCATTTAATTTTGATGAAGCATACCTCGGTCTAGGTTATGACTTTGGTATGGTCGGTATTAATGGTAAATACTCAATTGCTCTAGACAGTGAGAATGATACAACTGACTACTGGGAAGTAGGTGGTGATCTTGAATTACCTATGGAATTCACTCTTGCAGCATCTTATGGTGATTATGATGAAGTTGGAACAAACTACCTTGTTTCTCTTTCAAGATCATGGGGTAAATTTGACTTTAGCGTAGCTTACACTGACTTTAGTTCAGATGCAAGTTCAATATATGATGAAGATCATATTATAGGTACAGTTAGTACAAGCTTTTAATCTACTACCTTTATACTAATCCCAAAAACCTCCTTAATGGCACTCTCTTCATGAGAGTGTTAGGGATTTTCTTTCCTCTCATTTATATCTACAAATCCCAATAATACTAAACAAAACAACATATATAAAAATTAAAATATTATTTTTATGATAATGAATGTCAATTTAACATAATTTAAGAATAAAAAGAGTAAATTACTTCTAAAGAAAGCTAAATGATAATTACTTTCATTTTTACTTCTAAATAATTATAAGGATTTATAATCCATGAAACCAATTGTTGTTGCACTTGCAGGACAACCTAACGTAGGAAAGTCTTCACTTATCAATGCTATCTCCAATGCAACACTCAAAGTAGGAAACTTCTCCGGGGTAACTGTAGATAAAACAGAGGTAGTCTTTAATATCTGTGATGAAGTAGCTTGTACAGATTATGAAGTACATATCATTGACCTTCCGGGAGCCTACTCTCTTACAGAGTATACTATAGAAGAGAAAGTCACTAAAAGCTTTTTACAGAGTGATGAATATGACATTATCGTTAATGTCGTAGACTCTACAAATCTCCAAAGAAACTTACTCTTCACTACCCAACTACTTGAAACAGGTAAAAAAGTGGTTGTAGCACTCAACATGAGTGATGAGGCAAAAAAAGAGGGGATAGAGATAGATGAAAAACAACTCTCTTCTATCCTTGGGGTTCCATGTATCAAAACTTCTTCTACAACCAAAGAGGGTATTGACGAACTTAGAGAAGCCATCATTGAAGTCTTTGAGAAAGAAGAGACTTCAGCCAAAGTGGTTTATAGTGATCCTATAGAAGAAGAGATAGCACATATCGTTACTTTCATGGAAGAGAAAAACTATAAAAGCACTCTTCCCTACCGTCACCTGGCAGTCAAACTTTTACAAGAAGACGAAGATGTCTATAAAAAGATGCATGATGAACCTATCTGGATAGAGCTGCTTCCTATCATCAGAGAGGGATTAAACCACCTTTACCTGCATAACAATACCAAAGATCTCGATGAGATCTTTGCAGATGAACATTTTGCATTTGCAAAAGGTGCAAAGATGGAAGTGATGTCTGTGAAGTCCATGAGGGCAAAAAACTTTACTCAGAAGATAGACAATCTTCTGATCAACAAAATTTTAGGTATCCCTCTCTTTCTTTTCTTTATGTGGGGGCTTTTTCAACTCACATTTGAGTTAGGTGCTCTGCCTATGGACTACATCGATGCTGCCTTTGGATGGCTAGGTGAGCAGGCTAAAGCTATACTGGGTGATGGTGAGCTAGGTTCACTTGTCGCTGATGGTATGATCGCCGGTGTAGGTGCCGTGATCATGTTCTTACCAAACATCATCATACTTTTTATAGGTATTGCACTGCTTGAGACAACAGGGTATATGTCTCGTGTAGCCTTTTTACTGGATGGTTTTTTCCATAAGTTTGGGTTGCATGGAAAAAGTTTCATCCCTCTTGTAACCGGATTTGGATGTTCTGTACCCGCCTACATGGCAGCAAGAACATTGAAAAACGAAAAAGACAGACTGATCACGCTCTACATTATAGGATTTATGTCTTGTGGGGCAAGACTGCCTATCTATGTACTTTTTGCCGGGGCATTCTTTGCCGAAGAACAAGCAGGGAACATCCTGTTTATCATCTATATTTCAGGAGCAATGCTCGGATTACTGATGGCTAAAGTGCTTAAAACCTTTGTCTTTAAAGGTGAAGATGAACCCTTTGTTATGGAGATGCCAAAGTATCGTATGCCATCACTGAAAATTATTTGGCACACAGTGTACGGACAGTCTAAATCATATCTTCAAAAAGCTGGTACATATATCTTGGCCGCAGCAATACTTATCTGGTTTGCAGGAAATTACCCTAAAAACCATGAGCTTGAAGCCCAATATGAAACAAAGATAGAACAGGCTTTAAATGATGATGTAAAAAGTCAATTAAACAATGAACTCTCACTTGTTTTACTTGAACAGAGTTATTTAGGAAAAATAGGACATGCTTCTGAGCCATTCTTTGCACCGCTTGGTATGGATTGGCGTATGGCCGTTGCCCTGGAGACAGGTCTTGCTGCTAAAGAAGTTGTTGTTTCAACCCTTGGTGTACTCTATGCTCTTGGAGATGAAGTAGATGAAGGTAACGACGGTCTCATTGCACAGATCAAAGCAAATATACCTTTTGCCTCAGCCATCGCATTTATCGTCTTTGTAATGATCTATCTTCCTTGTCTGGCGGCTTCTATGGTTTTTGCCAAAGAGGCGGGTGGATGGAAGTATCTGGTCTATTTGTTCTTTATGACAACTGTGACTGCATGGATACTGAGTTTTATAGCATACAGAGTAACATTACTCATCACAGGAGGGTAAGCATATGAAATTAAGTGAATTGACTAAAGGTGACAAAGCAGAAATAATCAAAGTCAATGCAGACAAAGCATTAAGAGACCGTTTAAGTTCTTTTGGAGTGATGAGAGGTGAAGAGTTGACCGTAAAAGGCTGCTCTATAGCAAAGCAGACCATGGAGATAGAGGTTGGTTCTACACTCATCGCTGTACGTTCCGATGAAGCTGATAAGATCGAAGTAGAAAGAATTGAATCATAAGGAT
>JAYEOF010000285.1:0-3575 GCA_034722695.1 Campylobacterota bacterium | reverse complement strand
GCCTTCTTACGGTCTATTTCAATGGATATCATAGGATAAGAGGGATTATACGTTGTAAATGCCTTTCCCACGCGAGGGTCAGCATTGGCTTCTTTGATGATCTGCTGTGCATAATGCATAAAAGTATCCATATCACCCGAGAGATAATCCTGCAACCTGAAGTCAAATCCACCTACAGATCCGAGTCCACTGATCCCAGGTAAATTAAATGCTGCGACAGTCGCATCAGAAATGTGTGCTGTCTTGGCAAAGACTTGTCTGATGATACTGTTTACTTCCAACCTTGCTGCTTTTCTCTCATCCCAGTGTTTCAAGGTAACAAACATTGCAGCTGCACCACCATCAAGTGTTCCGCCAATAATATTGTATCCGTCAATAGCGATCACATGCTCCACACCTTCAATATTAGCAACAATATCTTCAACCTCTTTACGTATCACAACGGTACGTTCTATGGAGCTTCCCGGTTTTAGGTTCATAGCAACCAGAAACGATCCTTTATCTTCTGAAGGTACGAACCCTGTCGGTGTAGTGATGAACATAAAATAGATCACGCCGATCAAAGTAAAAAAGAGTACCAGAACTGCATAACGAAGTTTGACAAGAAGTGTAATAAAAGAGGTATATCTGTCTGTAAGCCAGCCAAAGCCTCTTTCAAAAAGTTCAAACCCTGCAAATTTCTTTTCACCCTCTTTGCGACGCTTAATGATGATCGCTGCAAGCGCAGGTGAAAGTGTCAAAGCATTGAGTGATGAGACCAGAACAGCAAAAGAGATAGTCAATGCAAATTGCTGATAGAGAGAACCTGTGATACCCGGTACCATCGATACAGGGATAAATACGGCAACCAGAACCAGTGTGGTTGAAATGATCGGGCCGATTAGTTCGATCATCGATTTTTTAACCACTTGAGGCATGCTCAGTTCTGGCTCTTTATACATGATCACTTCCACATTTTCAACGACCAATATCACATCATCCACGACAATACCGATCGCCAGTATCAGCCCAAAAAGGGTCAGAAAGTTGATAGAGAAACCCGGTGCAATATACATTGCGGCAAATGCCCCTATAAGAGAAACAGGGATGGCAACTGCTGCAATGACCGTAGGACGCCAGGATTGAAGAAAAATGTAAATAATCACAATTACCAACAGGATCGCGATAAAAAGGTTAACAATAACATTGTCGATGGCAACATCAACATATTTGGTCGTATCGTAAGGGATAGAGTAGCTGATCCCATCAGGGAAACGGCTCGCGACGCGTTCCATCACTA
Source organism: Campylobacterota bacterium (assembly GCA_034722695.1). GTDB lineage: Bacteria > Campylobacterota > Campylobacteria > Campylobacterales > Sulfurovaceae > Sulfurovum. The sequence continues at coordinate 2,296 of JAYEOF010000285.1, read as the reverse complement.
TTCCTACTTCCTTTCTGATCTCCAATGCATTAGAGCCTGCAAGTTGATAAATTCCTATCATACCTGTTGGCTTTTTATCTAAAATAGCATTCCAGTCGTAGTTTTCAGAACCCAATTCAATACGTGCGGCATCACGCAGATAGACTAAAGAGCCATCTTCTTTATATTTGATGACGATCTCACCAAACTCTTCAGGCTGTATCAATTGCCCTTGGGCTGTCAGTACATATTCATTCTGCTGATCTTTGAAGGTAGGAGTTGCTCCGATCTTTCCGACTGCTGCCTGCTTATTTTGTGATTTGATCGCATCAACAATATCCTGAGGGGTGAGATCCAGGGCTTTGATCTTGTTTGGATCAAGCCAAATACGCATAGCGTACTTCTTCTCACCCATATTTTCTGCTTTACCCACACCGGGAATACGCCTTATCTCATCGAGTACGTTGATGGTGACATAATTACTTAAAAAGAGATCATCATAGCGTTTATCCCCTGTGATCGTTACAAAACAGACTGCCGAGGGACTCTTCTTATCAACCACAACACCAGACTGTTTTACTTCTGCGGGAAGTCCGGGTGTTGCTGTAGAAACTTTATTTTGAACATCCACCGCAGCAATATCAAGGTTGTATCCCGGTTCAAAATAGACAGTTACTTTCGACTCACCGGTAGAGGTACTTGATGATTCTGTATAGATAGATCCCTGTACACCATTTATCTTCTGCTCCAGAGGTCTGGTAATAGAATCTTCAACCGTATAGGCATTCGCACCTTTGTAATCAGCTGATACGATAACTGTCGGAGGAATGACATCAGGAAATTCCTGGATCGGAAGAACGGAGAGAGAGACCAGACCGCCTACGATGATCAGCAATGAGATGACCATTGCAAGGATAGGTCTCTTGATAAAGGTTAAGGAAAACATTTACTTCTGTACCTCTTCAGGTATCAGTTTAAGCTCTTGCATAATGGCTGTAACACCTTTGGTATCGGTCATATCTTTCGTAGCAAGCTGACGACCTGGCTTTACCTTCATAAGTCCGGAGATCACTACCTTGTCTTTATCTTTTAACCCACTGGATACACTGGTGTAATAGCGTGTTGAAAGATTGGTTTTAACCGTCGTTCGCTTTGCTGTGCTATTTGCATCAACCGTATAGATAAATTTACCCAACTGATCTTCAAAAATAGCCTGTGGCGGTACCATAATGAAATCGATCTGATCGGTGACAAAAATATTGATATAGACAAACGTTCCGGGGTATACAGATTTCTCTTTGTTCTCTATGGTTGCACGCATGGATACTGTTGATGTCAACGGATCCACGGTATTATTGGAGAAATCAACAAATCCATTAAGACGTTGACGTTCAAAGATCTTTTCACCCTGACCACGCACTTCGATGAAAGCCGGCAAAACTTCACGCGAACGGAATTTGTACAGTCTTTGCACATCTTTTTCAGAGGGGCTGAAATAGGTATAGATCTGATCTGTCTGCACGATCGTAGTCAGCAGGGTTGATTCCCCATAGCCTACCAGGTTACCCACATCCACGCGACGGACACTTACCTGACCTGATATTGGTGCAGTAATGAGGGTATAACTCAACTCCAGTTCCGCATTTTGAATAGCCGCCTCATCTGCTGCGATCGCTGCGATCAGTGAATCGCGTTTGGCTTCATGTTGCTCAAGCGTAGCTCGTGGGGCAAGCCCCTCTTTTACCAGAGGTTGATAACGCCTCACATCTGCTTTAGATAATGCGAGTGCAGCTTCATCTTTTTGCTTTTGAGATCTTGCAGCATCCAGATTACTTTGATACTGGGACTGTTCGATCAAAAAAAGCTTATCTCCTTTTTTCACAGTGGCACCATCAGTAAAATATCTCTGTTCCAAGCGACCGGAAACACGTGCCCGGATCTCCTGGCTGCTGATCGCTTTTGTCATACCGGTATATTGCATCCAGAGTGGAAATTTCTTTTTTTCAACAGTTACTGTTTCCACATTCAGTGGTGGAGGAGCTTTTGGTGCAGTGGTCTTCTTCTCTTCCCCGCAACCCGATAGAAAGAGTAGTGAAATAGAGAGAATCATAGGGTATATAGTTTTGTGTGAAATTACCATTTGAATGATACCTTATCTTTTTTGATTAGGATTATATTGTATCTAAACTGCTTACCTTAAGAGCTAAAACCAAGTCTTATCTCATTACATATGAAATTTATCTTTAAAATACTTCTCTATATCAAAAAAGATCTCACCACTTGTACTTTTATACGTTAGACTCTTCTTGCTTAGTTA
>JAYEOF010000284.1:0-14349 GCA_034722695.1 Campylobacterota bacterium | reverse complement strand
GGATAAACCTTACCGTGTATCCATGTTTGACGAAGAAGTTGAGACGATACAATATTATGATGAAAATACACAAAAGCGTCTGCCTGATGAGTTAGAGTCTTTTACGTTTAATCCAGCCTTTTTAGCACTCAATAAAACCCAACATGAAGCACTTAAAAATAGAACAGAACGCAGTCGTTATGATACCTTTGTCAAAGACATAGATTCTCTGGGTTTATGGCATTTGGATGATCTGGGACAAAGTGTCTTGGAGCAGTTTTCTGGTGTATGGGTATCTGATCTGGATGAAGAACTCAAAGAGGTGTATGAACTTACAGAACCATTGGTTCCTCGCAAAGCATTTCTTTTGCCCTCTGTTCCTAAAGGTAATAAATACCGTGACCTTGAAGTGGTCAACCCCAATAAGCTGCTGGAGTCACATAAAGATAAAAAGATCATCATTATTGCTAAAAATGAGAGTATTGTACGTGGTTCCCAATTAGACTCTTTTGAAAATATAGAGTTTGTGTATCAGGATGGGATCGTCAATATTTTGGGTTCAGACAAGCTTATACTCTCTCTTAACAAGCCTATCAAGAGAAAAAAGGTGAAGAAGGCGAGCATCATACTTGATGAACTTAAACCCGGTGACTACGTAGTACATGAAAACCATGGTGTAGGTATTTTTAAGGGTATAGAGAAACGGGAGATACTGGGTTCTATGAGTGAGTTTGTGGTGATGCATTATCAAAATGAAGATGCATTGCTTATACCGGTTTCTAATCTTGAAACAATAGACCGTTATGTAGCTGAAGGTGGTGCCTTACCAATACTTGATCGTATGGGGAAAGCAAGCTTCAAAAAGTTAAAAGCCAAAGTCAAAGAGAAACTTTTTGCCATTGCATCACAGATCATCAACCTTTCGGCACAGCGTCACCTGAAAAAAGGTATCAAGCTCAAAAGAAATATGGAAGAGCATGCCATCTTTATGTCTGAAGCAGGGTTTGTACATACTGAAGATCAGGAACGAGCTATCAATGATATGCTGGATGATATGTCGAGTGGTCGTATGATGGATAGACTGCTCTCTGCAGATGTGGGTTTTGGTAAAACGGAAGTGGCGATGAACGGGATGTTCGTGGCAGTGAAAAATGGTTATCAAGCCATGATGATCGCTCCGACCACATTGCTCTCTTCTCAGCATTTCAAGAGTCTGAAAGAGCGTTTTTACGAGCATGGTATTAAAGTAGGTAAGCTTGACAGATTTTCAACGGCAAAAGAGAGAAATGGTACATTGGCTGCATTAGAAGATGGAAGATTGGATGTCGTGGTTGGTACACATGCTTTGCTTAAAGCCAAGTTTAAAAACCTTGCCCTTGTGATCATCGATGAAGAGCATAAATTTGGTGTAAAACAAAAAGAGGCACTCAAAGAGATCGCCATCGATGTTCATCTTCTCTCTATGTCAGCAACACCGATTCCAAGATCTCTGAATCTTGCCATGTCAGATGTGAAGAGTTTTTCTGAGATCCTTACACCTCCAACGGAACGCCAAGGGGTAAGAACCTTTGTGAAATCTTATGATGACAAAGTGATCAAAGAGGCTATTTTGCGTGAGATGCGTCGTGGCGGACAGATCTTTTATGTTTTTAACTCCATTGCCGGGATAGAAGAGAAGAAAAAGGTACTATTGGAGATTTTACCTAAACTGCGTATAGCCGTACTGCACTCCAAGATCTCAGCAAAAGAGACAGAAGATGAGATGATGCTTTTTGAAGATGGTGAGTATGATGTGTTGCTTTCTACTTCCATTGTCGAGTCAGGTATACACATGCCTCATGCCAACACAATGATAGTTGATGGTGCAGACAATTTTGGTATAGCAGACCTGCATCAGCTTCGTGGACGTGTTGGGCGTGGTGGTAAAGAGGGGTATTGTTACTTTATGGTCACAGATAAAGAACGTTTGACAGATAATGCCAAGCGTCGTCTCCTTGCACTTGAGTCACACTCTGATCTGGGTTCCGGAGCAGTGCTTGCTTTCCATGATCTGGAGATCCGTGGTGGTGGAAATATCATCGGTGAAGCACAGTCTGGACATATCAAGCAGATAGGATACTCGCTCTACCTGCGTATGCTTGAAGATGCGATCCGGGAACTCAGTGGACAGGACAAAGAGGTAGCACAAAATATAGACATGAAACTCTCTGTAGATGCCTATCTCAATGAAGAGCTTATTGAGGAAGATCGTTTACGTTTAGAACTTTATCGTCGTCTTTCTCTTTGTGAAAGTACAGGTGAAGTCTATGAGATAGAGTCCGAGATCGCAGACCGTTTTGGCAAGTTGGATACGATCACCAGACAGTTCATCGATGTCATTGTGATGAAGGTCTTGGCAAGACAACAAAGTATCTCCAAAGTCTCTTCTTATGGAGAAAATGTCTTTATAGAGTTCATCGAAGAGGGAAAAGAGAGAGTGGTATTGAAGTCACGATCCAAAGATGATGATGATATTATAGCTACGGCAATGGGGTATTTGAAAAATTAGCTTTATCAGCATGTACTAATCAAGCAGATAATATACTTAAGTAATTGCTTATATGGAAAAGGGGAGCATAAATGAACTTTTTTGAATCAGAGATTTTAAAAGGTAAGTATTTCCCTCTAAAAAGCCGTGATAGACTTAGAGCAACCATGGTCAACCTATTTATTTTGGTAGGTGTATCTATTATCTTGTTTTATGCCTATGAAAACTTACTGCAGGGCTACTATGCCATGCTGGTAGTTGAGATGCTCATAGTCTTTACCTTGATGGTTGCTTACCTTGTGTTCCCTCATTATGTCAATATCAATCATACATCATACATGATACTGGGTGCATTAACTTTTCTCATTGCTATGTCTTTAGTTATTCCCGATAAAGACCCGGAGCTTTCGCTTTTCTGGTTGGCTTCTCTGCCTATATTTGTTTTCTTTTTTTTGGGGGTAAGGAAGGGTATTCGTTGGAGTATAAATATGTTTGTCATTTTACTTTTTATTCCGCTGTTCTCTTTTATTACAGGAATAAAGTTCGTCTATGAATGGGAACTGCTTTCTCAAATAGTTCTGGGGTACCTGATCATCTCGTATGTATTGTATATTATTGAGAGTGAGCGTAGTTCTTATGAAGAGAGGTTAAACGTAGCGCTTGAAGAAAATAAAATACTTTTTAAAGAGGTACACCATCGTACGAAAAACAACATGCAAGTTATCATGGGTTTGCTTGAGAGCCAATCTTTTAAGATAGACGATCCCAAATACAAAAAAATGTTTGAAACTCATATAGACCGTCTAAAAGCCATGAGTCTAATGCATAAAAATCTTTATACGAATCATAGTTATGAAGAAGTAGATATACAACAGTACTTAGAAGGGATAGCACAAAGTTTACAAACATATACCACACATCGTATTTCTACAGATATATCCCCCATCATAGTAGATATGAAAATAGCCATGAATATTGGTTTGATCTTTAACGAAGCGGTAACAAACTCCATAGAACATGCTTTTTCTGATGATCAGGGAGAGATAGATGTTCAATTTAAGCATATTGGAAAACGATATGTTTTGATCATAAAAGACAATGGTAAAGGTTTTGATACGACACAAACATACAAATCATTAGGCATGACCCTCATAAAAGATCTGGCTACCACACTTCCCAATGGCAATGTCACTATAAATGGGAAAAATGGTGTTCTCATTGAGGTATATTTTAATTTAGAGGAGTTTAACTCATGACCTTTCCAAAAAATATAGTTATCGTAGAAGATGAGACGATCACCCAGCGTTACCTGCAAGATATTTTAGCACAGTATGATGTGACTGTACCCGGTTGTTTCGATAATGCAGTAGATACCATAGAAGCACTCAAAAGTATAGACTGTGATATGATCTTGATGGATATAAATATTAAAGGTCCTGTGGATGGCATACAATTGGCTAAAGATATTTTAAAAACATATGATTTTCCTATTGTCTTTATTACTGCACATAATGATGATGAAACATTTCAGGAAGTTTTGGAGCTTTCTCCTTATGGTTTTATAGAAAAGCCTTTCAGCAGTAAAGATGTGGTATTCACCCTTCAGCTCGCTTATCAGAGATATCTTTCTGCGGGAGAAAAGAGAAAAGTTGAATCTGAAAAACAACCAAGGGAATATCTCATTTTAAATGAACATTATGCCTATTCACGTGCCTTGACAATCCTGTATTATGATGACCAACCCGTTAAATTGAGCAATAAACAGAGTAAACTTTTAGAAGTTCTTATACAGAATATCAATCATACAGTTGACTATGATGCACTTACCTCCGCCATATGGGGAAATGATACAGTTGCAGACTCTGCATTGCGTACTTTAGTCTATTCCATTCGTAAAACCTTCCCTGATCTTCCGCTTCTTTCCTATAGTAAAATAGGGTATAGCATAGAGGTAAATTCGCATAATTGATATTTTTTGACGATGAAAAATCTATGAGGTTGATCTGGATGCCATCTCTTTTGGTGTGAGGTATGACTTTTAAACGAGGGGACAAGGCATCTCCTTGTCTCCATTTCTCTTTCTTAATATTAACCTTCAATTAACTTCATGTAAGTATACTTTTGATATTAAAATTCAGGAGAAAAACTTGAGTCAAATCGTAGAAAATATCAAAACAGAAATTTCTAAAGTCCTCGTAGGACAAGACAAAATGGTCGAAGGGCTTTTGGCAGGTCTGCTCTGTCGTGGACATATACTTTTAGAAGGTGTTCCCGGGCTGGCTAAGACCACAGCAGTCAATGCTCTGGCAAAAACTTTAGGGTTGGACTTTAAACGTGTACAGTTTACTCCGGACTTACTCCCTTCAGATATCATAGGTACAGAGATCTATGATCCTTCCAATAACTCATTTAAGATCAAACACGGACCGGTATTTACCAACCTTTTACTAGCAGATGAGATCAACCGTGCTCCTGCAAAGGTACAGTCAGCCCTGCTTGAAGTCATGCAGGAGAGACAAGTGACCATCGGGGATGAAAGTTTTAAAATAGACCTTCCTTTTTTGGTTATGGCAACACAAAACCCGGTAGAGCAAGAGGGAGCGTACGAACTTCCTGAAGCACAACTGGACAGATTTATGATGAAAGTTGTTGTGGGGTATAACACAAAAGAAGAAGAGCTTGAAATTGCAAGACGTGTGGCGAACAACAGTTTTGAAACCATACAGCAAGTTGCTACACTGGAAGACCTAAATACCATTAGAGAAGAAGCACTTAAAGTGCATATGGATGAAGAGATAGAACGCTATATTGTTGAACTTGTAGCTGCAACGCGTGACCCTAAAGCCTATGGACTTGAAGAGTTGGAAGCATTTATAGAGTTTGGAGCAAGTCCAAGAGCAAGTATCGATATGTATAAGGCTTCACGTGCTATTGCCTACCTGAAAGGTCAGGATTATGTTTCACCTATAGAGATAGCATACATCGCTAAAGAGATATTGCGTCACAGGATCATTCTCTCTTATGAAGCAGAAGCTGAAGGTGTAACACAGGATCAGATCATTGAGAAGATTTTAGCAGCGGTACCGATTCCATAAGAGATTAGGATGTGGTGGATAAATCCACCCTACGCGTGAAAAATATGTAGGGTGGATTTATCCACCAATAAGGGGTATGGGTATTGAACAAAGCAGTTAAAAAAATTATCCTTAAAACCAAAAAGCAAGTCTACGGAGACATGCTTGGAAACAATGCCTCCATGTTTCAAGGCGAAGGCTTTGAATTTGCAGAACTTCGTGAGTATGTCTATGGAGATGATGTCCGTAAGATAGACTGGAAGACCACAGCAAAACTCTCTAAACCTTTTGTAAAGATATACAAAGAGGAGAGAGAACTTAATGTTACTGTAGTAACCATGCTTAGTGGGTCTACCTACTTTGGTACAGTGAAGCAAAAGTCTGAGCTCATCGCTGAGATCACTGGTGTACTTGGGTTCTCTGCGGTGAAGAATACAGATCTTTTTTCACATATACTTTTTGCAGATAAACTATATGAGATAAGTAAACCAAGTAAAAAACTCTTTTCTGTACATAAAGCAGTTGAAGATGCAGTCAACTTCAGTCCCATAGGGAAAGAAGGTGATTTTAAAGTTTTGGTAGAAACACTACATAACCGGCTTAAAAAGAAGTCACTGCTCTTTATACTTTCAGACTTCATAGGAGAGATAGACTTGAAGCTTTTGAGTAAAAAACATGATCTCTTTGCCATCATGGTACGTGACAGGTTTGAAGAAGATCCCTCTGAGTTAGGTTATCTTAGACTCATCGATATGGAGAGTAAAAAGAGTTTTGAAGGTAACATCGACAGTGGAACACTAAAAAACTATAAAAAAGCCCTGCATGACAATGATGAAACACTCTACAGACAGTTTAAAAAACACGGTATACGATTTACTAAGATCTATACACATGAAGAGCCTTATGTGAAATTGATGAAAAGTATGAGATGATGGTGCTACTTGTAGGGTGCGTTTGCCAACGCACCTCTAAATTGAACATGTCAAAAGGTGCGTTGGCAAACGCACCCTACGAAGGATGAATATGGATAATAATATAAGTGAACAGTTAAAAGATATCAAACCCTTATTGGAAATACCGGATAATTCGTATTATATGTATTGGGGATCGATTCTTTTTGCAGCTTTATTATTATTGGGGATACTCTTTTTTGTAGCTAAAAAACTTTGGGATAATCGTAAAGAAAATCTTGCCAAAGGATACCTGGTCGAGCTAAAAAAGATAGACTGGAAAGATACGAAGAAGTCTGCATACGAAGCTACACATTATGCAAGACTGCTTGCTACAGATGAGAGACGTATCAAACTTTTTGAACAGCTGGAACCACTGCTTGAACAGTATAAATATAAAAAAGAGGTTGAAACGGTTGATACAGATACACGTAACCGTTTCAATCTTTTTGTGCAGGTAGCCGATGAATCTCTTTAGTTTTGAATATCCTTTTGTACTGGGATTGATTTTACTTTTTGTACTCTGTGCCAGATGGTGTCGAGAACGAAGCAGGGCTATCTATTTCCCTCATGTGGAACAACTGTTGGCTCGCAGTACAAGTAAAAGCTCTTTTCTCGGATGGCTCAAATGGATAGGTATAGTGGCTGCAGTGACAGCTTTAGCTTCACCGGTCATTACAAAAACCTACAGTAATACCAAAAAAGAGGGTAGAGATATCGTACTGATCATCGATGCGAGTGATTCGATGCGCCAACGTGGTTTTGATCCTAATGATATTTATAAAAACAAGTTTGATGTAGTGAAAGAGGTAGTTGTAGACTTTATAGAGAAGAGAGAGCATGACCGTTTGGGTATGGTGACTTTTGCAGATGTAGCATTTATCTCTTCTCCACTTACTTTTGAAAAAGACTTTTTAAAAAATATCACACAAATGCAACAGTTGGGCATGGCAGGAAAACGAACAGCTATCAATGATGCCATTGTTCAGAGTTACAATATACTGAGTAAAAGCAAAGCCAAATCCAAAATTGCTATCTTGCTAACAGATGGGATCGACAATATGAGTAAAGTCCCTTTCCCCGAACTCAAAAGTATGATAGAAAAGAGAGATATCAAACTCTATACTATCGGCATAGGAAGTCAGCGTGACTATAACGGGAAGTATTTGCAAGCATTGGCAGTAGCTGGAAAAGGCGAAGCCTATGGTGCAAGAAATGCTGAGACGCTTTCAAAAATCTATGAGGAGATCAACAAACTTGAAGTGACAAAGATAGATGATAAAAAGATTGTACAGCATACTTACCTTTATACTTATCCTCTCTTTTTGGCGATCTTGAGTCTGTTATTCTTTATCTATTTTAGATCGGCGAAGGGAGTATAGAGATGAGTTTTGTACACCCTCAACTTTTTTGGGTACTTATAGTCCCATTTATAGTATTTGCTGTGTTGATCTCAACCAATAAAGAACGTCTTTCACGTATCTTTGATGAAAAAGTCTTGAAGCGACTGAGTGCAGCAGATGAATCTGTGCCGTTGGTAGTACGTAATATTACTATGTTCGTGGCGATCTTTTTTATGATCGTGGCGATGGCAAGACCTGTGATAGAAAAGGGAGACAAGATCGTAGAAGTCAAAGGTCTGAGTCTTCTTGTGGGGCTTGATATTTCTGGTTCTATGCGTAGTAAGGACCAGTACCCTAATCGCTTGGAATTTGCCAAAAAGAAGATGACTTTGTTGTTTGACAGCATGCCAAGTGATGAAATAGGTGTCATTGCATTTGCATACAGTCCCTTTGTTTTAGCACCATTTTCCAGTGACAAAGAGACACTTAAACAGATGGTTGAAGGGGTAAATGACTCCTATATCAACATGGGTTCTACTGACTTTATGGCTTTAGGTGAATTGGCCGGAAACTTACTGGAAAAGAAAAAACCTAAAATTATGGTTCTGTTTACAGATGGTGGAGATGAAGAGGCGATAGCAGGTTTTTCAGATCTTTTGAAAGCCAATGATATAGACCTTTATGTGGTACTTGTAGGTACACCACAGGGTGCTCCGGTTATAAATGAAGATGGCAAGCCAATGACACTGAAAGATGGAACTATGGCCATTACGCAGAGAAATGATGCTTTAGGTGAAGTAGCTAAAGAAAATGGTGGAGCTTATGTCGTAGCAACGAATGGAAAAGAGGATATAGAAGAACTTGTTTCTGTCATGCGTGGTAAGTACAAAAACCAACAACAGGGTGAAGTAAAGATCAAAGAGAGAGTAGAGATGTTTTACTATCCTTTGACCGGAGGATTGTTTTTACTTTTGATCGCTCTGAGTTCTATGCCTAGAAGGAGAAACGCATGAAAAATATGAAACGTGTAGGGTGGGTTTACCCACCAGAATTTCAGTTTAAGGTGGATAAATCCACCCTACGCGGGCTGTTTGTATTATCTTTCTCTTGTATGAATTTTTTATATGCAGGACTAACTGACTTTAAAACCATAGAAGAAGCAAAAGAGGCGTACGAGGCTAAAGCGTATGGAAAGAGTGCAGCACTGTTAAACACCTTAGATGCCAAATCCCCTCAAAAGTCTTACGATATAGGTAATGCATATTATAAAGCCAAAAAATATGATGAAGCTATAAAAGCATATGAAAATGCCAAAGGGGTAGATGAAGCAACACGGTTGCATAATCTTGGTAATACCCATTTTCAAAAAAAAGAGTTAGATAAAGCCATAGAGAGTTATGAAGAGGCATTAAAACTAAAAGAAGATGAAGAGACTAAGTTCAATCTTGAATTGGCAAAAAAACAGAAACAAAAACAAGAAGAAGAGAAAAAGAAGCAAGAGCAGAAAGATAAAGATAAAAAAGACGACAAAAAGAAAGACGATAAGAAACAAGATAAAAAAGACCAGAAAAATAAAGACAATAAAGATCAAAAGAAAGATCAAGATAAGAAAAAGCAGGATCAAGAGAAGAAAGACCAGAATCAAAAAGATAAAAAAGACAAAGACGGCAAGAAGAAAGAAGAGAAAAAGAAAAACGGTAAAAAAGATAAATCTCCTTCTGATAAAGAGAAAGAAAAAAACAAAGACAAAAAAGGTGACCAGGAGTCACAAAAACCGCAAGGTGAAAAGAAAATGAGTAAAGAAGAGAAACTTAAAGAGCAAGAGTTAAAAAGACTGCTTAAAAAAATGGGTCAGAAGAAGATGCCTGTGATGATGTATCAGATGGGTGAGAATAAAAAAACAAAAAGGAGTGAAGATGCGAAACCGTGGTAGATCAATAGGCAAAATTATTTTTGTACTCGTATCAACTTTTCAACTTTTATGGGCAGCAGGTGTAGAAGCAACACTCGCCAATACAGAAGTAGTACAGGGAAATATGGCTCAACTTCGCATAGTTGCTACGGGGGATAGAGCAGCATTCCCTAACATTACTGAGATAGGTGGTTCACAAGTATTAGGTAGACATCAAGGTCAAAGCAACTCTTTTACGTATATCAATGGGAAAAGTGAGAGTAAACATACAACAGTTCTTACGTTAACGTTTGCACCACAACAGGATATGACCATACCATCGTACAGTGTTAATATAGACGGGACAGTTTACAAGACAGAACCTATCAAACTAAAAGTTACAAAATCAAGTGCACCGCAAGTAGCAAACAGTAATAAATTTTCACTGCTTATGCGTACAGAAAAAAAGTCTGCGATGGTAGGGGAGCCGTTTATTGTAACAGTATTTTTCTCCTTGCAAAATGGTGTACGCCTCTCTGAAAATCCGCAATACAATAAACCTGAATTTAAAGGTTTTTTTGTAAAAGAGGTTGAGCAGGAAAAAGCATATAGAGAGGGGAACCGTCAAGTTACTGAACTAAAATATATACTTATACCTCAATCAGAAGGGAATTTTACGCTTGAGCCTGCAACAGCTAAAATAGGTATAGCCGATACAAGCAGGCGAGATATGTTTGGCAGGTTTTTTGGAACAGTCTGGACGCCTATTGCTTCCAACACAATAAATATTGACGTAAAGAAGAAGCCGGAAGATACAGATCTCATAGGTAATTTTACTATAGAAAATACTATAGATAAGCAAAGCATTAAGGCAAACAAGCCAGTGAACCTTACTGTGAAAATAGAAGGTGAAGGAAGTCTTGAAGATTTAGAGTTCCCAAATTATGAGATAGATGGTGTCACTGTCTACAGTGATGATGCCACTATAGAGAGTAATTTGGTTGGAGATAAACTACATAGTACTCTTACAAAAAGTTTTGCCTTCATCTCAGACCATGACTTTAGTATACCGGCACGAAGCATCTCTGTGTACGATACAAAAAAAGCTAAAGTAAATAATCTGGAGATACCCGCATACAAGATAAAAGTAGAAGCCAGTAAAATAGCTGTACCTGTATCGAATACTTTGGATAAGGGAGTAGTGCAAACCGATCTAAAACAGGTAGATACACCTCAACACAGTGCAGCCAAAAAAGAAGTAAAGATTAAAAGTGTAGCCTGGTGGATGCTTGCGGTTGCATTTGTTCTGGGTATTCTCTTTATGTATCTATTACGATATCTGCCTACAGCTAAATGGAAGAGCAATAAAAGTCCTTTTAAAGAGTCTGAAGCACTGAAGATACTCTATGCACACATGAGTGAAGATGCAGAAGCAGAAGTGATGGTACGTAAGCTTTATGCAAAGAAGAATGGTGATAAAAGTGTTATAATTGATAAAAAAGTATTGAAGGCATTGGTAGAGAAGTATAAAGACCAATAGCGTACATATAGTTTTCTTGGGGGGATACTAATGAGCATATCAAATGTTGCATATTTCTACGGTACCGTAGAGGAAGTGTATCTTGACAAAATTAAAAGAGTATTGGAAGAGGAAAAAGTAGCGTATTTTCCTTTGTCGCAGATGTGCAGTATAGAGTTGGATAATTTTGCTCACTTGATCGTTTCAGGAACACTTAAAGAGATCAAAGAAGTTTTGGAACTTGCACTGAGGTATGACAAAAGTGTAGGTATCGTACCTATGCCAAAACAAAAAGAGTTGATGAAAACATTTGAACTCTCTTCCAGGCTTGATGAGAGTATTGCTCAGGCACTGCTAAGATCTGAAGAGAAGATAGATCTACTTTTTTCCAATGATGAGATAGTATTGCAAGAAGTGGTGATAGGGGATGCACCTCCACTTGACCAGTTTGATAGTACACTTAAAGAAAAATCACTCTTTGGACGTATTAAACTCTTTTTCCATACAATGGGAAAGGTAAGAGACCTTCATCATACAAAGATAAAGCTTACTGATGCAAAAAGCAATGAGATCAAATTTTCTGCGGTAGGTTTAGTAGGTGTAGAGTATAACAATGCAACCTTTGCTTCCAAACTCATCTCAAAGCAGATAAATTCCAGTGATGGCAAACTTTCACTGGTGATATTGGCACCCATCTCTATGGTGCAGTATATGGGGTATCTGTTCAAGTCATTGGTTTCAAGATGGACACCGGAACGATTACCCGAATCTGTAGGCTACATACGCAGTAGTGCTTTAAAAATAGAGTCAGGCAGACCCCTTGCGGTACTGATCGACTCCGATGTGAAACAAGAAACACCTGTACAACTCAAAACGCAAGAGAAAGTATTGGCATTGAGTGTAGGAGAGAAGTTTTGGGAGAAACAGAGCCAAGAGACAAACGGGAAAGACAGTATTAAAATAGACCATCTTCCCAGTGATGAAGAGAGCGCAGGGTACTTGAGTAAATCTATTCCATTTTTTTCTCATGCAAGTCAGGAGCAATATACAACACTGTTTGCAAATTTAAGAGAAGAGAGTAGAACGAGCTCTACTTTTATGATATTACTTATTTTGTCAACGATGCTTGCTACTTTTGGACTCTTTATCAACTCCACTTCAGTTATCATAGGGGCAATGCTTTTGGCACCGTTGATGCAGCCTATAGTCAGTTTGAGTATGGGTGTACTGCGACAAGACAGTGCTTTGGAATTGGCAGGTGCAAAGACAATAGCCGCAGGTGTTGCAATAGTAGTTCTGACTTCAGCACTGATCGCATGGTTCACCCCCATAGAGAAACTTACTTCTGAAATGGCTGGACGACTCTCTCCTACGATCCTGGATCTTTTTGTTGCCATCGTTTCCGGTGCGGCTGCAGCTTACGCAAAGAGCAATGAAAAAATCTTAGGTTCACTGGCCGGTGTGGCTATAGCGGTGGCATTGGTTCCACCGATAGCTGTAGCAGGTATCGGATTGGGTTGGTCCGACTGGCATATGTTTAGTTCAGCCTTTCTACTTTTTATGACGAACCTTGTAGGGATCGTGTTAGCAGCCGCATTTACCTTTGTGATTTTAGGCTTTTCGCCGATCAGTATGGCCAGAAAAGGTATTATTACATGGATGTTGATCGCGGCATTTGTAGCTATCCCACTTTATAGTTCATTTGAAAAAATGAAAGAGGATATAGATATACAAAAAACCCTTTCAAATTTAGCTTTTAATGTAGGCGAACATGATATTAAATTAACCCATATTGAGTTACTGCATCGTCCAAAAATTGATGAGATAAGATGTGAGGTCATTAGTACTGGTATCTTAAGCAAAGAGGAAAAGTCACGACTCAAAGAAGCTATACTGCAAAGCATACATAAAAAGGCCGAGGTGATCGTAACGTTTAGATATAAGTTGTAGGTTTTACCCGGAAATATGGAATATTTGGTAATTCTATTGCATAATCCGGGTTTACTCTAAAATATCATGCAGTTTATTTGCTTCTTCCATCCAGTCATTGAGCGTATCCCACTCTTCATTTTCAACCATTTTTTTACATTTTTTTAGTTCTGCCTGAAAGACAGAGATGGCTTCAAGCAGATTGGTTTTATTCTGTCTAAAGATATCTTCCCACATATTCGGTGAAGATTTGGCGATACGGCTCATATCTTTAAATCCACCGCCGGCAAGCGCAATAATGCTTTCAGAAGCTTCTTGTTTCATTACAGAGTTGGCAAGTGAATAACTGAGTGCATGAGGCATATGTGAGATGAATGCGGCATGCCTGTCATGCTCTTTTGCACCCATAAAAACAAGAGTCATACCAATGTCTGAAAAGAGATCTTTAGTTACTTCCTGTTGATAAGCTCCACTTTTTTCCATATCACAAAGTACAACAACCTTCTCTTTATAAAGATCAGGAATGGCAGCTGAAGGACCAAACTTCTCTGTTCCTGTCATAGGGTGTGCCGTGACAAAATTGGCTCTTATCTCTTTTGGCATACTTTGTGAGATCTTCTCTTTGGTACTTCCCAGATCAATAATGGTACATTTGTCATCTAACTCGTTTAGCTCTTTGGCAATAGCAATAATACCGTCAACAGGGATCGTTAAAAAAATGATATCACAGCGCTTTATCTCATCTAATGATTGGACAATTTCATCAACTAAGCCTAAGGCAAGTGCTTGGGTACAATGTTTTTCATTATGGTCAAGACCTACAAAGTGAAAGTTTTTTGAGGTGTTTTGAAGGGCTAAGCTGAGAGAGCCTCCCATAAGTCCAAGACCAATAATACCAATTTGTTGTATTGCCATAGTTATACCCTTACAGTACTCAATAATTTTTGAAAATTATAACATGATTTTTTTGTTTATTATGACCCTCTTATTGAAAAAAAGATAAAATATTGGCAAATTATACTAAGGCTTGACTATGATAAAGAAAATTGCTCCCTTCAAGATACTTCTTGCTTGGATGTTGATAGGATCACTACTTTTGGCACAAAAAGTGACACAGATCAAATTTGAAGGACTTGC
>JAYEOF010000283.1:0-3583 GCA_034722695.1 Campylobacterota bacterium | reverse complement strand
ATATAAATAGTTTCACATAATTCATTCGATAAGTACAAATAATGCAAAAGATTAATTTATAAGAATTAACTTAGATTTAAATGATGTTGTCCTATCATTGATACGAACAATATTTTAACATGAAGGAAAGCTATGGCAAGATTAATTATTATGGGTGGTGGGGTCTCTGGACACACTGCTGCATCATTTGCAAGAAAATGGCTGGGGAACGAACACGAAGTTGTGGTTATTACACCAAATGCACTATGGAACTGGATACCATCTAACATTTGGGTAGGTGTAGGTGAAATGTCGAAAGAAGAGGTTACTTTCCCTCTTGCACCAGTGTATGAAAAAGCCGGAATTGATTACAGACAAGCAAAAGCTGTTTCTATTCATCCAGAAGGAAATGCTGACAGTGATAACGCTTATATCACTATGGAATATACAGGTCAGGGGAAAGAGGGCCAGAGCGAAGAACTTACGTATGATTACCTCATCAATGCAACAGGACCAAAACTAAACTTTGGTGCAACTCCGGGGCTCAGTGATGGTAAAGGCGGACTTGGTGAGCATACGGTTTCTGTATGTACAGCAGACCATGCTATACATGCTGCTCTTGAACTTGACGCATGTGTTGAAAAGATGAGAAAAGGTGAGAGACAAGCATTCCTTATCGGTACAGGTCACGGTATGTGTACGTGTCAAGGTGCTGCATTTGAGTACATCTTCAACATTGAACATACACTGAAAGAAAAAGGTGTAAGAGATATGGCAGATATCACTTTCATCACAAATGAATCTTTCCTTGGTGACTTCGGTATGGGTGGTATCCACTTCTCTATGGGTGGTTACGCAACTTCAAGTAAAGTATTTGCTGAGTCACTCTATGCTGAAAGAGGTATGGACTGGATCTTGGGTGCACACGTAAATAACGTTGAAGCAGGTAAAGTAACCTATGAATCACTTGATGGTGAGATGGATGAGCAAGAGTTTGATTTTGCCATGCTTATCCCTCCATTTGGCGGTGTAGGTCTTAAAGCCTTTGCTAAAGATGGTGCCGATATCACAGATACGATCTTCGCTCCAAACGGATTTATGAAGGTGGATGCGAAGTATGATGCAGGTGCTTACGAGAACTGGAAAGCATCTGACTGGCCAAGAACACTTCAGAATCCGACATATAAAAATATGTTCGCAGTAGGTATTGCATTTGCACCACCACATACGATCTCTAAACCAATGGCTTCTCCAAACGGAACACCGATCAACCCTACACCTCCAAGAACAGGTATGCCTTCAGCAATGATGGGTAAAGCTGTCGCTCAAAGTGTTGTGGATATGATGGTAAATGGTGCTACAGAGCCAACACATACAGCATGTATGTCAGAAATGGGAGCAGCATGTGTTGCATCGGCTGGTAAAGGTCTCTTTACAGGTACAGCAGCAGCAATGACTGTGTATCCTATCGTTCCTGACTTTGAGAAATACCCTGGTGTGGGTAGAGATATGAACGGAACTACAGGTGAGCTTGGTCTGGCAGCACACTGGGTGAAGCACATTCTTCACCATGTCTTTATCTGGAAAGCAAAACTTAAGCCGGGTTGGACTTTAATTCCTGAGTAGGCTATATGGAGTGTAGTAATGCACTCTTTGTAAATAGACTATAACGGTGGAATTTTTCCACCCTACAAAAAATAAAATTAATTATAATAGGAGACAATATGTCAAAACATTTAAATCATATCGAACCATACAGCCCACAATTTGGTACCATGATGCCAATGGGATTTCAAAAATTCATGAGAACATGCGTACTTTGGCAAATCGTTAGATTTGTTGCTATCAACATTAGAATGACTATTCTGATCTTAAAAAGTCACCACTAATATTTCTTTCCCAAGCTCCTGCTTGGGAATGCATATAAGAGTTTATTTTTTACTAATTTCTTCTATACATTCTCTATATTACAATACAACTTCCAACAGATAAAGGTAGCACATGGTTAAAGAACTCATTCTCTATCCTGATGAACGAATCAACATCGCTTCAGCAGATGTACGACATTTTGATGATGAACTTTTCACACTTATAGATGATATGAAAGATACGATAGAATCCCATCATGCAGAAGGGTTAGCTGCTATACAGATAGCAGTTCCCCGTTCTGTTGTTGTTGTCAAAGATCCTGAAGGAAATTGGCAAGAGTTCATCAATCCTCGAGTACTGAAAGTCAAAGGTAAAACCACATCTCTGGAAACTTCTCTCTATCTACCCAATATAGAAGAGGAGATACCTCGACATGAAAAGATCTCTTTTGTCTATCAGGACAGAATGGGAGCACAACACTCTATGAGTGCAGAGGGATCATATGGTTTTCTACTGCAAAGAAAATTTGACTATACCTTTGGTGGTACCTTTGCCAATAAACTAGATAAAAAAAATAGAAAGCGTGTTGAGAAAAATCTCTCTATTTCCGGAGCAACCGGTGAATTTAATGCTAGCTCAACGATCTCCAAGAGAGAGTATTTCAAAAGTATGATGTCAAAACTGCTCTTTTTTGAAGGATTGACTCTTTTTGCGCCATTTTTTGATTTTACGAAAGAGACACTAAGTTCTATGTACAAATATGATATTTTTGCTACCATTGCCTCACTGGTTTTAGTTGTAGCTTATTTTGCTTATGCAAAATATGAAGCAAGCAGAGTCATTTCATGTACAGGATGTCAGGTGGTGAGTTTTACAGCTGTTTCGGTAAAATATCTTTTGATTATTGTTGTTTTGTTTATAGGGAGTTATTATTTGGTAAATCCAAATTAGGATTGAAGTAGTTTGCAAGAGAAAAACTCTTGCAAAAAGGTAAAAAGTCCCGAAAGACTTTTGCAAAAAGATAGACTATCTTTTTGAGAACTGCGGAGATCTTCTCGCTTTTTTCTTACCTGGTTTCTTACGCTCAACAACTCTACTATCTCTAGTAAGAAGACCCATTGGCTTAAGGATTGCTCTGAAAGATGGTTCAAACTCTACAAGCGCTTTAGTGATACCATGTTTAAGTGCGTCTGCCTGTGCTGAGTAACCACCACCAAGTGTAGTAGCTCTAACATTCATAGACTCAAGTTGCTTAGTTGCTTCAAGTGGAAGTCTCACTTTCATTTTAAGTGTTTCGTGTCCACCTAGCCATTGGTCAAGTGTTTTACCATTGATCAACATTTCACCGTTACCTGGAGTCAACCAAACTTTTGCGATAGCCGCTTTTCTTTTTCCTGTTGCATAAATAGTTGCCATGATTACGCTTCCTTATTGATTTGTGCTGTATGTGGGTGCTCAGAACCTGCATACACTTTAAGTTTTTTAAGCATTGCTCTACCAAGAGTAGTCTTTGGAAGCATACCTCTAACCGCTTGTCTGAAAAGTTTTTCAGTGTGGTTTTCTAGCATATCACCAAGTTTTTTACTTTTAGTTGAACCAAAGTAACCAGAGTGAGTGAAATACTCTTTATCTTCAAGTTTAGCACCTGAGAATTTTGCTTTTTCTGCATTGATGATCACTACATAGTCACCACAGTCTACGTTTGGTGTAAATGATGGCTTATGTTTACCTCTAA
>JAYEOF010000282.1:0-14433 GCA_034722695.1 Campylobacterota bacterium | reverse complement strand
TTTATATCAATGATTTTGTGAAATTCGGTAAAGTTTTTAAAGTATTTGTTCAGGCAGAAAAAGAGTTTAGATCTGACAAAGGTGATATTGCTAAGCTTTTTGTTAAAAGCAAACATGGCAAGATGGTGCCAATGTCAGCACTTATTACGCTTAAAGAGCAGTTGGGACCACAAAGTATTTCCCACTACAACCTTTACCGTTCTATTCAGATCAATGGAGCTGCAGCTCAAGGACACAGTTCAGGTGAAGCGATGGCGGCGATGGAAGAGATCGCCAAACGTGTACTGCCAAATGGTTACGGGTTTGAGTGGTCAGGAATGTCTTATCAGGAGAAGATCGCCGGTAATGGACAGATATTGATCTTCTTCTTTGTAGCTTTGGTGGTTTTCCTTGTACTCTCTGCACAGTATGAATCATGGATCCTGCCACTGATGATCCTGCTTTCCGTTCCTATTGTAATGATCGGGGCGATGGGAGCACTTAAGTTGGCTGGACTGCCACTTAATGTTTATGCTCAGGTCGGACTGGTCCTCTTGATCGCACTCGCCTCCAAAAATGCTATTTTAATCGTAGAGTTTGCAAAAGAGTTAAGGGAATCAGGTAAAAGTATTGTCGAATCAGGCATTCAGGCAGGAAAACTGCGTTTCCGTGCCATTATGATGACCATCCTCTCTTTTGTCTTTGGTACGGCCCCACTAGCTTTTGCAACGGGAGCAGGTTCTGTCACACAAAAGTCCATCGGAGTGGGACTGCTTGGCGGGATGCTCGCTGCAACCATAGTAAGTACACTTCTGGTACCGGTACTTTATGTACTGCTTGAGACGATGCGTGAGAAATTTGTCTCTGTAGAAGATGAAATAGCAAAACGGGAGATGGTTTAGATGAAACGCTTGATACGAGGAATAGGAATAGGATTGATAACTGCGACATTGCTTGTCTCTGCAAAGAGTCAGATATTGACCATTGATAAAGCCATAGAGATCGCACTCAAACACAGCCCGGATGTCGATAGTAGCCGCTTTGATTTCAAAGCAGCGATAGAACGTAACAAATTTCAAAAAGGCTACTACCTTCCAAGAGTGGATCTGGGTGCTGCTGCAGGAAGACAAGATTTAGATTTTAAACAACAGCCAAACCTGAATGGTTCACTTCTTCTTGGTACGCTTAGTGCATCACAGCTTATCTACGACTTTGGAAAAACAAGCGGTAGGATCGATGCATCAGATGCTGAAGCCAATGCATTGGAAGCAACGATGAATCAAGTCATCTCTACTAAAATACTCTATATTAAAGCACGTTATTATGATGCACTAAAGATGAAAAGTATTATTGATGTAAATAAAAAAAATATCAAACTGCAAGAAGGGCAACTCAGACGTGCACAGCGTTATTATGACAATGGGATAAAAACGATCATTGATGTTTCTGATGCTCAGGTACGCTTGACACAGGCACAGCTTGATCTGAGTAACTCAGAATATGAACTCAAACTACGTATAGCACTGCTTGAAGAGGCAATGGGGTATGTTCCCTATAACGGTAAGTATGCACTGTATCATAGAAAGCTGGATCTGAAAAATATCTCTCGCTATCTACCTCGTATCAGTACATCTCTTTCCAAACTTGAAGGCTTTGCTTATGACCATCGTTATGAGTTGAAAAGCTCCAAGTATCTTGTAGAGAGTTCGCAAGCTATTGTAGAGAGTGAAAAAGGAGGATACCTACCTACACTTTCACTCAGAGGAGACTATACGGCACAGGATGTAGATAAGGATTTTATCGCTTCAACACCCCAGAGGCAATGGCAGGCAGGTGTAGATATGCAATGGAATCTTTTTTCGGGCAATCAAACCGATGCTTCTGTTCAGGAAGCCAAGATCTCTGCACTGAAAGCAGCCTCGCATGTGGATGAGATACGTCTTTTGATCAAAAGACAGGTGGTAGAAGCCACTTTAGGTGTACGGCGAACAAAAGATTCTGTGACACTCTCTCAGAGTATTGCAAAGGCCAGTGAAAAAAAATATGAGCAGGCAAAAAAACGATATGAGAATGATCTCTCTGACTATATAGAGTTGCAGGAAGCTCAACAGAGCTATATTAAGTCATTGGGTGAATTAGTGTCTGTCTATTATGATTATTATATTGCGATCGCACAGCTTGATTTTGCAGTGGGAAGATAAAAGAACATTAAGTATTTTTAGACCTAATAGAAAAGATGAAAATGGCTAGTTGCAATAAAGAATTGACAAGTTTTGTTCAAAAATTAACATTCAGTTAATATTAGTTAGATAGATCACCAACGTGGCAACCAAGGTTATGTATGCTTATACACTCCCTCTCTAAGAGAGACACTTTTCCTTTGTCCTTGGTTATTATAGATTAATAAAGTTTACTTCTTTTTTTAGATTCTTTTGAGTTTATGCTCATGTTCCATATCAATGCACACTTTTAACAAACTCCATGCATCAAACCCATTAGTAAATACCTTATCCTGTTTATGATCAACTACCTCTCTTCTATAACTTTTAATCAAGTTGTCATAACGATTATGTATTTCTCTAAGAATGAACTTAAGTCCTTTTTCTCCATATTCGTTAGCTATATAGTTTTGAGTTAGAAGTGTTTCGTAATTACGGCTTTGGTCAACATGCTGTTCTGCAATCAATGTTTTAATGCTTGTCATTTCTCTCTCTTTGGTTACCTATAATAGGTGTTTTGATTCTTTATGCTATCCAGTCTGTATTACCTAAGTATTACCATCATATCACTCTTCCACTCTGATTAAAACTACATGTATCTTACACAGACGCTCACTATACTCATTTATACGAGATTTCCTAGATAAATAGTTGAAGGAATATCATGAAAAAAGATACTTTTACCATTGCTGCGATACAGGCATCCCCGGTTTTTATGGACTTGGATGCAAGCATTGAAAAAGCGTGTACACTCATAAAGAAAGCTGCGAAAAAAGGTGCCGCTATTGCTGTTTTTCCTGAAGCATTTATACCCGGATATCCTGACTGGATATGGCATGTACCTCCCGGAGATATGGCACTCAATCAAGATCTGTACGCAAAACTGCTGGAGCAATCCGTTACGATAGGCAGCAGTGAAACAGACCGTTTATGTAAGGCTGCAAAAGAAGCCGGCATTTATGTCGTTATAGGCGTTAATGAAAAAAATACTCAAGCCAGTGGAGGGAGTATCAACAATACACTTCTTTATATAGACCCTGAAGGAAATCTCTTCGGTCATCACCAAAAACTTATCCCCACAGTAGCAGAACGTATGATCTGGGGATATGGAGATGCAAGTACGGTTGCAGTGTATGATACTGATGTCTGTAAAATAGGTGGATTGATATGCTGGGAAAACTATATGCCGCTGGTACGTTATGCACTGTATGAGGAAGGCATAGAACTCTACCTAGCACCAACGTATGATGAAGGTGAGACCTGGAATGCATCTATGAGACATATTGCCAAAGAGGGACGATGTTTTGTTTCGGGTTGTTGCATGGTACTTAAAAAAGAGGATATACTTAAAAAACTTCCCCAGCTGGAACCATATTATACATCTGTAGGTGAATGGATAAACAAAGGAAACAGTCTCATAGTAGATCCAAACAGTAAAGTTCTGGCAGGACCCTTAAGTGCAAAAGAGGGTATTTTACTTGCTGAAGTTGATTTGCATATGCTGCGTGCATCCAAATGGAATCTTGATGTTGCAGGTCATTATGCACGACCTGATGCATTCGAGTTGACTGTAAGAAAAAGAACTACACCTATTATCAGAGAGATATATGATGATGAAAATATAGGATTTTAAGTAAGACAGAACATTCCTATAGTTCCAATGGAAATAAGAAAATGAGTTTACACACGCTAATTGTGAGGTGCCTCTATATTTTTAGAAGTTATAAACTACACCTAGATTGACAGAGTCAACCTGTATATCATCTTGAATAGTAAGATCATCAAGAACATTGCCGTCGTAAAGTCTTGCGTAGTCTATAAAGATCTCTACTTTATTTGTGGTAGTAAAGTTTGCACCTAAGCCCCACTGGAAACCATTTTCAGTATATTCAGTATGATTGTTCAGGCTTATTTGACCATAACCAAATAGTCCATAAAGGGTAAACTTATCTATAGAATATTTTGGTTTTAGATAGATGACAACATTTGCTGTATTCCAATCTTTATCAATTAATGTTGTTTTATCATTTTCATCTAAACTATCATGGGTAGCAATATATCTACCTTCGGCAGCAATATATTTACAGAAATTATATCCTGCAAGCAATGTTATGGCATTATTGCTTGTATTGTCATTCATTTTTATGTAAGCATATCCCAAACCTGCGTAGAAATTTTTGTCACTCGTGATAGATGCAGGTTTGTATGCCGCTGCTGCTGTTGCCGGCTTTTGGGCCGGCACAATGTTTATCTCGGCTATAGCGAAAGTAGATAGGAGCAATAGTACTACTGTGAATCCTGGTATTTTTACCATAACATTCCCCGGTATAATATTTCCAGAAGAGCTCTTGTATCAAATAGTTTATGTAAGCAAAGCATGAGCCACGCCTATACGCTGCTCTTTCTGGTATTGTAAAACATAATTAAGGAAAAAGTAGATATCAGAAGATATTTGGCAACTTGGCAATCTCGTTGAGACCCATAGCTTTCCGTCCTCACCTCACGATGAGTTTGGCTTTTTCAAATAATTATCTTTTATTGTAACATGACAATCTAAAGATTTTGCTTTTTTTAGAGGTGATACATATTTTTACTGCTTCACATGTTTTCCGCGGCAGTCTATATATTGATTCAAAAACCAACATTATTCTCTTGGAACTTGGGACTTTTTTCATTCCATATTTGTAATATGGAATGCAGATGAGTTATAACTGTTGTTTAATTATATTAACCAAATAAACTCCAACATTGTAGGTGATCCCATTTAAAATGGGAAACGAAATAAAACTGTTCTGATTTGACTAATCTAAAACTTTCCGAAGTGCCTCTTCGATGGTTGGATATTTAAATGTGAAACCATTTTCCAGTAAGCGCTCAGGAATTACACGCTGACCTTCTGTTAGTACTGTTGCACCTTCTGAAAAAAGAAATCTTAGGACAAATTTTGGCAACGGTATCACGGTCGGTCTATGCAAGATTTTACCAAGTGTTTTGGTGAGTTCTTTGTTTGTCACAGGGTTTGGTGCACAGAGATTGAAAGTACCTTTACACTTGTTATTGGTAAAAACAAAGAGATAGGCACTAAGCAGATCATCTATATGTACCCAGCTAAATGGTTCACTACCATCCCCTATCGTTCCTGCGATACCCAGTCTGAAAGCGGGCAGCATTTTAGAAAGTGCTCCACCACCTTTGCCAAGCACTACAGCAAAACGAAAGATTACAACTCTGGTAAAGTCTTCTGCCTGTCGTGCTTCAGCTTCCCAATCTTTACAGATCTTGGCTAAAAAATTATCGGAGTAGGTATAGTTTGACTCACTCATAGGACCGTCTGTAGCATAGATACCGATAGCAGATGTGGAGATAAAGAGTTCCGGCTTTTTTTGCATCTGTACCATGGCAGATACAAGCTTCTGCGTAGTGATGATCCTGCTGTTGTATAGAACTTTTTTATAGGAAGCACTCCATCTATGGATGATCTGTGCACCGGCAAGATTGATTACAAGATCTGTTCCTTCAAGTACCTTGGCGATCTCTTCAGTACTTTTATGTGTATCTTCTTTGCCTAAAGAAAGTACAGTAAAGCCTTTCGCCTTGAAAAAAGATTGCATATGTGTCCCTATGAAACCGCTACCACCTACAATCGCTATTTTCTTCATTACAACAACCTCTTTTACTTTGAGTTTATAGAAACAACTATTGACAACTTACACACCTATTTCTCTTTAGCCTACTACATTTTTATTATAAATGTATTTTATGTAATACTTGTGTAATCTATATAAACATACATTAAAATAATATATCTTGCCATTAACTTTTTAGGAGTAGAATGAAATGGTGAAAATGAAAAGTTTTTCAAAAGGATTTCAAATGTCAGATTATATCAAATGGTTTAATGAACTAAATATAGATGATGTTGATCTTGTAGGTGGTAAAAATGCCTCTTTGGGAGAGATGTACCAAAATCTCACTGCAGAGGGGATACGAATACCCAATGGTTTTGCCATCACTGCAGATGCCTATCGTCATATTCTGGATGATAATGATGCTTGGGGAAAGTTACATGAGCAGCTTGATCTCTTTGATCCTGATGATGTAACGCAGTTACAAAAAAAAGGAAAAATATGTAGAGAGATCATACATGACTGTACACTGCCTGATGATCTTATAACACAAATAAAAAGTGCTTACGAAACACTAAAAGCCGAGTATGGTGAAGATATAACTCTAGCTGTAAGAAGCTCTGCCACTGCTGAAGACTCTCCAGAAGCCTCTTTCGCAGGACAGAATGACAGTTATCTTAATATAAGTGGGTTAGACGCACTTTTAAATGCTTATAAACACTGTTTGGCTTCCAACTTTACTGACCGTTCCATACACTACAAATATGACCATGGTTTTGACTACCTCAAAGTCTATCTGTCTGTGGTGGTGATGAAGATGGTTAGAAGTGACATCGGTGAGAGTGGGGTGATGTTCTCGATCGACACGGAGACAGGTTTTAAAGATGCAGTCTTCATCAATGCAGCGTATGGTTTGGGTGAAAATATCGTTCAGGGCAACATCGCACCAGACAGCTTTTATGTGCATAAACCTACTTTCAAAAAAGGCTACCGTACTGTACTTAAAAGGAGACTAGGAGATAAAGCCCTTAAAATGGTCTTTGCCGATGAGATCAATGAATACAATATCGCTGTAGAGTATACCAAGAACATATCTACACCCAAAGAGGATCAAACAAGATTTTGTATCTCTGATGAGGAAGTGATGCTTTTAGCGGAATATGCCATTAAAATTGAAGAGCACTACTCTAAACAAGCCGGCTATGAGAAGCCGATGGATATGGAGTGGGCAAAAGATGGTTTAGATGGTCAACTTTATATTGTACAGGCACGTCCCGAAACAGTTGAATCACGGAAAAAAGAAACGTATTTGAAAATGTATAGACTAAATGAACATAGCAAGGTGTTAGTGGAAGGTCGAGCGGTAGGAACAAAAATTGGTTCTGGAAAAGTACGTAAGGTGACGGATGCAAGCAAACTTGATGAATTTAAAGAAGGCGATGTGCTTCTCGCAGAAACTACAAGTCCCGATTGGGAACCTGTCATGAAGATAGCCTCCGCCATCGTAACAAACAGTGGAGGCAGAACCTGTCATGCTGCCATCGTCTCTAGGGAACTTGGTATTCCTGCCATTGTAGGTACTAAGAATGCTTCAGAAATATTGGAGGATGGACAGGAAGTTACAGTGAGCTGTGCAGAAGGTGAGACAGGTTTTGTGTATGAAGGATTACTAGATTTTAAGATCAAAAAAACAGATCTTAGCAGCATACCGACAACCAAGACGCAGATCATGATGAACCTTGGTAATCCTGACCTTGCTTTTTCCCTTGCTTCTCTTCCTGTAGATGGCATAGGACTGGCACGAATGGAGTTTATTATCAACAGTTCCATAAAAGTACACCCTATGGCACTTATACATCCTGAAAAGCTTGATGAAACCACACAACAGAAGATTGCTCAACTTACTGCTGCATTTGAAAGTCCTGAAACCTTCTTCATAAAAACCCTCTCTGAAGGTGTTGCCAGTATCGCAGCAGCAGTCTATCCAAAACCCTGTGTGGTGAGAATGAGTGACTTTAAAACTAACGAATATGCAACGCTTCTTGGAGGTAAATTCTTTGAAGTACATGAAGCCAACCCTATGATAGGTTTTCGTGGCGCAGCACGTTATTCGCATCCCAGCTATGAAGAGGGCTTTGCTTTGGAGTGTACAGCTATGAAGCGTGTTAGAGATGAGATGGGCTTTGATAATGTCATCTTGATGATACCATTTTGCCGTAGGGTGGAAGAGGGAAAAAAAGTGCTTAATACGATGGAAAAATATGGTCTTGAACGGGGTGAAAACAACTTAAAGATCTATGTTATGTGTGAGATACCAAACAATGTCATACTTATAGATGCATTTTGTGAACTCTTTGATGGTATAAGCATCGGTTCAAATGATTTGACACAACTGACCTTGGGAGTCGACCGTGACTCTGAAATAGTTGCATTTGATTATGATGAACGTGATCCGGGAGTGATGAAGATGATAGAGATGGCAGTAGAAGGGGCAAAACGAAATCACCGCCATAGCGGTATCTGTGGTCAGGGACCTTCAGATTACCCTGAAATGGCGGAAACATTAGTAAATATGGGAATAGATTCGATGAGTCTAAATCCTGATTCTGTACTGCAAACCATAGAAAATATCAGTAGATTGGAATCTAAACAAAAGAAATAGCTTTGCTATTTCTTTTTACTCACTTTTTTACCTTTTGCAATTTTCTCTTTTTTCTTATAGTCTTTGATATGCTTTTTGATCTCTTGTTTTAACTCTTTTTTGAGTCTGCTGTCCATCTCTTTTTTAATATATTTTTTAACCTGTTTCTTTTTAAGCATTTTCTATCCTTTTATTATTTTAGGCTAGCTCTTTTAACCATACCTTATTATATGATAGAATAAAAAGACTTTAAATTTTATGAAATCTTACTATATACACATCACTTGTTTGAGTTTTTCCTGGTTAAGTTTTTTAATGAGTTTTGTAGAGAGTTCACCGTAACGCTCTTCATCGAGGTGCAATGAAGCTTGTACTGCACCGGCCGGTAACCCTTTAGCCCATGACTTTAGAAGCTTTAACTCTTTCTTCGTAAGTTTTACTTTCAGTACTGATGTAAGTTCTTCTTCATCTTTTAACGGGCTTACGAGCTTTTTAATATGTTTTTCTATCTCTTTATTTAATGTTGACAATGTGTTTCCTAATTATTTTGTAAGTTGTAATACTAAAAGGTATCCTAATCCTGCCATGAGGATGGTACCAAAAACGTTAAGTGCCATATTGGCAAAAGCTTGGGTGTAGTGACCTGATTCAAGTAAAAAGAAACTCTCTATGGCAAAGGTAGAGTAAGTCGTTAAAGCACCGAGTATCCCTGTCACCATAAAAGTTTTAAGGTGAGGGGAGAGTGAGGTGTTAAGGTGAAAATAGGCAAAAAGTACACCTATAAGCAAAGACCCTAGAAGGTTTACTGCCAGTGTACCCAAAGGAAGGGCATGTACAAAGTGCTTATTTACTGTACCATTGATAAGCAGTCTCAGTGTAGCACCTATGGCTCCACCACTAGCGACTGCGATGATGGTTAGTGTATTCATCGTCTATCGCCTTTTGCATTTCATCGTGTAGTGTTTCAAACCAGTTTTCATCTGCTTTACTAACATCAATGGTAGGTAAAAATTTATAATGTACTGTACCACTGTGTCCTGTTTTTTCATGTTCATTGAGTAGCCATTTGCTACCGGTAATGATAACAGGTTGTACTTTTAAACCTAACTTGTTTGCTATCATCTTTGTCCCTAGCTTAAAAGAGAGTAGGGGTTGCTCTTTAGCTCTTGTTCCCTCGGGGAAAATAGCTACAGGTCTATGCAGTACTTCTTTGGATACTTTGACATCTTTAATGAGTTTTATAAGACCAGCTTTGTTACTTCTGTCAAGTGAGATCATTTCACCATGACGCAGAAGGTTTCCAAACCACAGTGCATCAAAAAGTTCTTTTTTTGCTACCCATCGAAGATGATTGTTCTGTAGGGCTTCCATAGCAACGATATCAACGATACCCTGATGGTTCATCACATACATATCTGCATTGGGATCCATGGTACCTTCCTGTGAGAGTTTTCCTCCCATCATAAAAAGTGTCAAACGGTTAATATGATGAACAATAGTACTTTTGTGTTTATTAAACAGCATGAGTGTAGGTATCATTAAAATAGCTGTATTCAGGGAGATGACCGTTGCACCCCAGTAAAATCTAATTTTCGCAAAGATCTTCATTTTTTATCCATCCTATCATTCCATTTTTGTACTCTATCTTTATAAATTCATCTCGTTCACCGAGAATCATGGTATTTAATTCCTGATCTAACTTTGTACTCATAGTACTTGTTTGCGTAGGTATAAGATAGAGTGGAGCACCTTGTTTTACACATATTTTTTCATGTGGTATATAAAATGTCAAAAGCGTAATGAGAGAGACAACACCCAAAACCAGATAAAAGAAATCTCTTTTAAATAAGAACATTAAAAAGAAAAACAGAACCAAGATCATGAAAGTGTATTTTTTCAATTTCTCAAAGCTGTCCTCTTTAGGGTTGAGATCTGACTGGGTTGTGACAGTATCATCTGCAAGCTCAACAGGTATTTGAAGAAAAACATATTGCTTTTTGATGGTATTAAAGTAAGTGAACTTCAACATTTTTTGTGTGACAGGAAGTACTACATAAAATTCTGCTTCCACTTTAGCATTATCCCTGTTGACATCCTCTATACCGTACTCTTCCATTTTGTTTATTTTCATATCTTCAAGGTTTGCCTCAAATGCTTCCATGGAGAGTGTCACCAAATGGTGACTTTCATCATAATTGGAGACTTGATGGTTCTTTATCTTCATATCTGCTGCGATCACGCCACAAAAGTCCTCTCTGCTTTTAAGTGAACTCAGTGAAATATTTTGTGGTTCAAGTGAAGTATTTACACTGCTCGATACTATAAAAAGTCTAGGAATACGTACATCGACCCTGGAGGCTTTAAAATAAAAAGTATAAAAGCTATCGTCTCCATTACGGAGTACTAAAGGTTCTTCAGAAATAGGTTGAACAGAACTGAGTTTGTCAAATTCGAATTGAGGGTTTTCATTCCTTTGTGCAGTATCTATGACTGTTACAGGGAAGAGTTGATTTTGATATACCTTTTTAGGCACATAGCTGTATTTATATTCACTCTGTGCACTTACCAGGGTAGTAAAAGCAAAGACTACCCCCAACAAGAGCCAAAAAGAGCGAAACAATGACATTAGGCTTCAAAACCTTTAAGCATACGCATACCATCTTCTGAACCTAGAATGGCTTCTAGTGCACGCTCAGGGTGAGGCATAAGTCCAAATACATTTTTGGCTTCATTACATACACCTGCGATAGAAGTTACAGAACCGTTTACTACAACAGCTTCGCCTTTATCATCAGAATAACGAAGAAGGATCTGGCCATTGGCTTCAATCTTTTTGAACCCTTCCTCATCGATGTAGTAATTACCATCTGCATGTGCAATAGGGATGTTAAGCACTTCACCTTTGTCACAGAGATTTAAAAACGCATTGTCATTGTTGATGACACAAAGGTTTTGGTGTTTTGAAATGAAGTGCAGGTTATTGTTACGCTTCAATGCACCTGGAAGTAGTCCTGCTTCCGTAAGGATCTGGAAACCATTACAGATACCAAGTACTTTACCACCGTCATTTGCATACGCAGATACAGCTTTCATTACAGG
Source organism: Campylobacterota bacterium (assembly GCA_034722695.1). Classification (GTDB taxonomy): domain Bacteria; phylum Campylobacterota; class Campylobacteria; order Campylobacterales; family Sulfurovaceae; genus Sulfurovum. Next base: position 2,869 of record JAYEOF010000282.1, on the reverse strand, counting down.
AGAAAATCTTGCAATAGATCCTGAACGAAGGTAATCACCATAAGAGAACCCACCAGGTACGACTACAAGGTCGATACCTTCAGGTAATGTATCATTTTCATGCCATACAAGCTCTGTTGTATGCCCCAGCTTTTCAAAAGCATACTGGGTATCAAATTCACAGTTTGTCCCCGGAAATCTAAGGATTGCTACTTTCATTAGTTTATCTCTATAGTGTAATCTTCAATAACAGTGTTAGCAAGAAGTGTCTCGCACATCTCTTTTGCTTCAGCCTCTGCTACAGCTCTATCTGTAGTATCGAGTTTAATGATAATTTGTTTACCTATACGTACATCATCTACACCATCAAAACCTAAAGAGTCAAGTGCATGGTGTGCTGCTTTCCCCTGTGGATCTAAAACACCTTCTTTTAAAAATACGTTTATTACTGCTGTCATTGTTCTTCCTTATCTGTTTTTTATTCTGTCTAATACCTGTCTATATGCTTCTGTAAGTCCACCCAGACCTTCTCTAAATCGGTCTTTATCCAATTTCTCATTGGTCTTAGTGTCCCAGAGTCTGAAGTTGTCTGGAGAAAGTTCGTCAATAAGGATAATGTTACCATTAACATCTCTACCAAATTCCAGTTTGAAATCTACTACTGTAATGTCAAGTTCTGCATAGAAGTCTGTCAAAATAGTATTGATCCTGCGTGCCATATATCTCATGTAATCCAGTTCAGAAGTATCATTTACCAAATTTAAAATAAGACAGTGCTGGTCATTGAGTTTAGGGTCACCCAACTCATCATCCTTATAGTCAAACTCAACAAGTGTAAAAGGTAATACTGTTTTATCTTTGATGCCAAGAGTTCTACTTAAAGATCCTGTTGCAATATTTCTTACGATCACTTCTATGTATATGACTTCAGCTTTTTTATGAAGCATATGATTTTCATCTAACATTTCAATAAAATGGGTAGGGATGCCTTTTTCATTAAGATACTTGAAAAGTTCCGTAGAAATTTCATTGTTGAGAGCACCTTTTCCCTCTTCACTTGATTTCTTTTCACCGTTAAATGCAGTCAGATCATCTTTAAACTCTGAGATATAGAGTCCCTCATCTTCTGTTGACCAGATCTTTTTTGCTTTTCCCTCATAGACTAATGTCTTTTTTTCTGCCATTATTTTTTTCCTTTGTGTGTTATGATCAATGCTTTTAAAATATCAACACTGCTTTTGAGTTGTGCATCTTTATAGAGTTGTTCTTCTGTGATGATCGTTTCATTGCCATCTTCAGCTTTTGTAGCATTGCTATCTGTACTGTTATCATCTACCCTGATCGTTTTGATAGTTGCATTGGCATCTATCTTTTCCAATTCGCTCTCGAGGTGTTTTTTAAGATCACGTTCTTTAAGGAACAGAGGATCTTCTTTCTGCTCACATTCCCCTGAATGTATAATGATGTCCGGAGTAACACCTTCAGCCTGAATAGTACGGCCACTTGGAAGATAATATCTGGCTACTGTAAGTTTAAGTGCTTCTTTGTCACCTATAGGCATAACAATTTGCACAGACCCTTTACCAAATGTTTTTTCACCTACAACGATGGAACGGTTGAAGTCTTGAAGTGCACCCGCAACGATCTCACTGGCAGATGCAGATCCGCCATTTACCAAGGCTACGATAGGTGTTTGTGTATCACTGTTTTTTTTATGGGCTTTATACTTAATGTTTTCCGCTTTAGATTTTCCTTTTTGGCTGACGATAACGCCATCTTCAACAAAAAGGTCAACTAGACCAACCGCTTGGTCAAGCAGTCCACCGGGGTTATTTCTAAAGTCAAGGATAATTCCCTCGGTTTTAGGGTTCTCCTTGATAGCGTTTTGTACACCCTCAACCACTTTTTGATCAAAAGAGGTTACATGGATGTAAAGGATTTTTTCTCCTATGGTTTTGACATACACTGATTGGATCTTGATAATATCTCTTGTGATCTTGATCTCGATCGGCTTAAGTTCATTTTTTCTGATCATAGTCAACATAATATCAGTTTTAGGTTTACCTCTCATCAGTTTCACAGAGTCATCGATAGTCATCCCGATCGTTGCTTTGTCATCGATCTTTAAAATGATATCACCGGCTTTTACTCCTGCTTTAAATGCCGGAGTACCAACTAAAGGAGCAATGACAGTGAGTGCACCGTCTTTCATACCTACAGAGATACCTAAGCCGCCAAACTCACCTTTGGTTTGAACAGTAAGGTCTTTATAGGACTTACTATCCATAAAAGTAGAGTGAGAGTCAAGGTTTGTCATAAGTCCCTTAAGTGCTTTATCTACAAGGTCTGTAGTATTGACATCATCGACATACTCTTTTTCTATCACATTGAGTATCTGAGTAAACTTGATATAGGCTTCAAGTTTATCTTTTGCTGTAGATTCTGTAGAAGTACTTTTGGCTTGAGCAAAACTGCCAAGGAGGTAGGCAGCAGTCAAGGTTGAGAGTAATCCCGTAACGATAATTTTTTTACTTTTTTTGATCATAATACTCTTTCATAAATATGGACGTAGAATTAATTCATTATTTTATTTAAAAACATCTAAAGGGTTGCTTTTTCCTAGTATATATCAGCAGGGTAAATCCAAGTTAAATAAAGCATTCTTGTAAACGTGGGAATTTACTGAACTACATGAATTGAAATGTAAGTCCTGATTTTCATAAAAAGATTTGTGAATATTATTCCAACCCCATAAACTCTAACACTCTTTGCTTCGTATAGTCATGAAAAGGATTCCATCGCTGTCTAAGCAAAGAAGATGCTGATGTCTGAAGTACAGAAGTTTCTCCATAGATGGCTAAATGACCCAGTTGCATACCTGGACTTTTAG
>JAYEOF010000281.1:0-3607 GCA_034722695.1 Campylobacterota bacterium | reverse complement strand
TTGCTCCTGCGCTTATGGGTGTGATGAGACATATGAAGATGGAGTACCCTAAGAAAGATGATGCCGTAAAATTTATGGTGGACTATGTACTTGAACCAAGTAGAGAAAAAGCGATCTGTATGCCACAAAAGATTGAACGTTTTGGTTTGATGCCCTCACAAAAAGGAAATGTAACTGAAGCTGAACTGATTCAAATCACAGGTTGGATGTTCGATAATTATCCGCCTGCAGATTTTAGAGGTATGGGACAGGGAAACAGACAAGGTAAAGGGCAAGGTAACTAGGTAGATGACCCAAACTATTTTACTGCTTGAAGATGATGTGCAACTGAGTGATACCATTAAGCAGTTCCTTACATTTCAAGGGTATGAGGTATTTTGTGCCTATGATGGTTTGCAGGCACAGGACCTTGTGTATGAAAAACATATTGATCTGATGCTCTTAGATGTAAAGGTGCCCCATGTAAATGGTTTTGAATTTTTAGAAACAGTCCGTAAAGAAGGTAAAGATACCCCTGCTATCTTCATCACTTCACTTAACAGTGTAAAGGATGTTACGCAAGGATTTGACAGTGGGTGTGATGATTACATTCGCAAACCTTTTGCACTTAAAGAGTTACTTGTAAGAATAGAATCTTTACTCAAGCGTACCTATGGTACCTATGATGAACAGATAGACTTAGGGGATAACTTGCTGTTTGATACTAAGTCATTGTTATTGACACAGGAAAACAAGAGGGTCTCTCTCAAAACCAAAGAGTTAAAGCTACTGGCTCTTTTTTTGCAGTATCCCAATGAACTGTTAGAGTATGAGAAAATATTTGAAACACTATGGGAGTATGATGAAGAGCCAAGTGCAGGTTCTCTTCGTACCTATATCAAAACACTTCGTTCCGTGATAGGCAAAGAGAAAATAGAAACTATCAAAAATATAGGCTATCGCTTTGTTAAGTAGTGAACATCGAAGTTTAGTCCGTTTTTTATTGATCTATCTGGGATCAACTTTTTTACTCTTCTCTTTAGCTTCCTGGATATTTTATGTTTCAAGCAAGCATCATTTACTGGATGAACAAAGAGAAATACTTAAATACCAATCAGAAGATATGAAATCTAAATTAAGAATGTTACATAAGAATTTTGATGAGAGACTTATTTATCCAAGAAAAGAGACGTTTCATTCTGCTATTTATGATCTGGATAAAAGATATATTTTTGGTACTTTTGATGACAAACCTACAGTAAAGGATCCGGATCATTACAGTGATGAACAAAGACTCTATCATGTAACGAAGATAGAACCTTACTATCTGGGAGCAGCTTATTTAATGCTTAGCAAAGAGATAGATCAAAGTCCCATAACAAATTTGCAGGAAAAGATCATGTGGTTTATGCTGGCTGCAGGGGTGTTCTTTACTGCTTTAGGCTATTTTCTGGGAAGACTTTTTACTGCACCCATGCGTGATTCCATAGAGCAGATGAATCATTTTATACAAGATACAACCCATGAGCTCAATACGCCCATTAGTACTATCTTGACTAATATTGAGTTGCTAGAGACCTATGGAAAGTATAAGGAGAGTAAAGAGTTACAGCGCATTGAGATCGCTTCTAAGACACTGAGTCGTATCTATGAAGATCTAACTTATCTGAATCTCAACCATGATTACCATCGGGATGTTGAGTCAGTTAATATCACTCAATTGATAGAAGAGAGAATGATCTATTTTTCAGCGATGCTACAGAGTGGAGGAGTTACCAGCAAGTTGGAGTTGATACCTAAAAAGATATTGGAAATGGATCCAAATGATGCCGTACGTCTCATAGATAACCTGCTTTCTAATGCGATAAAATACAATAAAAAAGAGGGTACCTTGACAGTGAAGCTTACAGAAAAGTCTCTACGTATCATAGACACAGGTATAGGTATTGCCCAAAAAGACCTGAAAGATATTTCTAAACGTTTTAAGCGTGCAAATAAAAGTGAGGGTGGCTTTGGTATAGGACTTGATATTGTCAACCAGGTTGTCAACTCTTATGGCTTTGTTTTACACATTACTTCTGAAGTGAATAAAGGAACGGAGGTAGAGATAAAATGGGAAAAATAATACTCTTTTTTACTTTGCTTTGTATAGTGGGACATGCCCAAGATGTAAAGGTAGAAGATAAACAACAGTTGCAAAAAGAGTGTTTACTCTGTCATGTAGAACAGCAGATCCCCAGTGCTTTGATCTATAGGCGTTATCTTATGAAATACAGTACGTTTGAGCGTATAGAGAAGGCCATGCTTTCCTATATCAAAAACCCTGATCAAAAAGACTCCATCATGCCTCCACAGTTCTTTTTGAAATTTCCTATGAAAGAAGTATCAACTTTAGATGAAGATACATTACAAAAAATGATAAAGAGTTACCTAAACAGTTTTGATGTAAAGAAAAAGTTGGTCTTACCACAAGAGAAAGAATAACACCTATTTTTTATATATTTTTCTACCTTAAACTCTTTCCGTAGGTTTTTTGATACTTGCTATTGATCCTCTCCGCCAGTTGATGAACAGCCATGGCGTAATAGCTACTGTGGTTGTACCGGGTAATGGTATAGAAGTTTTTGGTTCCGTACCAGAGTTCATCATAACTTGTACGTTTTAGTTTAATGAGATGCACTTTGTCTTTATAGTTAAATGTGTTTTTTGGTGTGATCCCTTTGAGAGAAGCTCTGTTGTATTTATGTTTATAACCGGTTTTTTTACCACGATACCGTGTCCCGGAGTATGAGACTCTTGTTGCGACAGGTTCTCTTTTTTTCCAGTTATGACGCTTGAGGTAGTAGGCGATACTCCCAATAGCATCAGAAGGGTGGTTCATCTGTTTTTTCCCATCTTTATTAAAGTCAACCACAAAAGTCTTGTAATTACTTGGCATAAACTGCCCCAGTCCGATGGCACCTGCATACGACCCCATAACATTTTTGGGATTGACCTTTTCCCTGCGTGTCATCAGAAGAAACTCTTTGAGTTCTGATCTGAAAAATCGTTTCCTTCGATTTTTTTCGAAAGCCAGTGTCGTCAAAGTATCAAATACGGGAAACTTACCTCTATTCGCACCGTAGTGACTCTCTATACCGATGATCGCTATGATATATTCGGGTTGAACACCATATTTTTGATAGGCTTTTAAAAGTGTATTACGATTCTTATGCATATAAGAGACGCCTTTTGTCACCTTTGATTCTTTAAGCAGTATATTTTCATACCTGTCCCATGAGCCCTGTTTTTTGCGTACTTTCTGTGAAGGTTTGACTTTTGGCCTTAGAGAAGGGACGTAAATGGCCAGTGCTTTTTTTTGAAATTTAGCATGACGAAATAGTCTGTTGAGTTCACTTCTGTTAAATTTATGCTGTTTGACCATCTGGTCTATGAAAACACGGACATCACGTTTCTTTGTATAGTCTTTTGCAAGTACTCCGGAGGTACAAATGAAAAACAAGAGAAACAGTAATTTAAACTTTCCCATTTTTATCCTTTACATCGTTTTGGTACATTCTAAATATCGATTGTAGCAGGGGAATATAAACGGAATATAAATCAGGAATATATTATTATGGGTTTAACA
>JAYEOF010000280.1:0-3613 GCA_034722695.1 Campylobacterota bacterium | reverse complement strand
TCCATCTCTACAAGCTCTAACATCTCTTCTTTATCTTCATCATCAAGTTGATCTTCTTTATTCAAGAATACAACGATATATGGAACACCTACTTGCTTAGAAAGAAGAATGTGCTCTCTAGTTTGTGCCATTGGACCATCAGTCGCAGCAATAACAAGAATCGCACCATCCATTTGAGCAGCACCAGTAATCATGTTTTTAACGTAATCGGCGTGACCTGGACAATCTACGTGAGCGTAGTGTCTGCTATCAGTTTCGTACTCAACGTGAGAAGTAGCAATTGTAATTCCTCTTTCTCTCTCTTCTGGTGCATTATCGATTGCATCATAATCCATAAGTTCAGTATCACCTTTAACAGCAAGTACTGCTGTAATTGCAGCTGTTAGTGTAGTTTTTCCGTGGTCAACGTGACCAATAGTACCGATGTTAACATGCGGTTTCGTTCGTTCAAATTTTTCTTTAGCCATGCTTTTCTCCTAGCGTAAAATGTTTTAAAGGCAGTATTATACCCAAATTTTCTTAACCTATATGGACAGAACTATTACAAGCTTGTAATACTTTTGTCCATACTTAGTTCTGGAGCCCATAGTGAGACTTGAACTCACGACCTCTTCCTTACCAAGGAAGTGCTCTACCCCTGAGCCATATGGGCGTTGTACATATAAAAATATATACTCTATTAATTGTTTTTTGTTAAAATCATAAATGAATAAAGAGGAAAGCTTTAATATGTGAAGTAGTTTCTGTTAAGTACATAATTCACACAGCTCCCAGTTTATGGAGCGGGCGAAGGGATTCGAACCCTCGACAGCCTGCTTGGAAGGCAGGAACTCTAGCCACTGAGCTACGCCCGCGTCATTTATGCAACATAACAGTTATGGTGGTGAGTGAAGGATTCGAACCTTCGAAGACATAGTCAGCAGATTTACAGTCTGCCCTCGTTGGCCACTTGAGTAACTCACCACTTAAATTGTTTGTTTATACTGGTACAAACACTGATAATTATATTTCTATGGAGCTGGTGAAGGGACTCGAACCCCCGACCTGCTGATTACAAATCAGCTGCTCTAGCCAGCTGAGCTACACCAGCGCCATCATTGAAAGTTTATAACCAAAAAGTTATTACACTTAAAATGGACGGGAATTATAGACAAAAACATTTTAAATGTCAAGGGTTTAAGTAAAATTCTTGAAAATTCTTTTTATTTTAGTATTTTTCACTAAAATACATTCATTATATATGCATCTTTAGGAAGAAATTATGAAAATACTATTAGCACCCAGTGAGACAAAGAGATCTGGTGGTACTGAACCTTTTAAATTAGATACATTACTGTTTGAATCACTTCTGCCTCATCGTACCAAACTTTTACATACGTACATCAATGTTTTGCAAAAAGGAGACATGCAGATTCTCTCTAAAATGTTTGGACTTAAAAAAGAAGCTGATATCTTAACCCACAAAAAAGATATTATCCATGAACTTACGATGAAAGCTATAGAACGTTATACAGGTGTGGCATTCGACTATCTGGGTTATGAAACATTAGATGAGAACACGCAACACTATATAGATACTCATGTCATACTTTTTTCAAACCTCTTTGGTCCTATACGTGCTTCAGATCTTATCCCTGAATACAAACTCAAACAAGGTGAAGTCGTAAGTGACATCAAAACAGAAAAATTTTATCATGAACACTCTGCAGCACTCATGGAGGAGTACCTTAAAGAGGATGAAATACTTGACTTACGTGCAGGTTTTTACGACAAATTCTATAAACCCGGTAAGCTCTACACCACCCTCAAGTTCATTAAAGACGGAAAAGTAGTAAGCCACTGGGCAAAAGCTTACAGAGGTATCGTCTTACGTGAGATAGCTAAAGCAAAAGTAGAAACACTTGAGGCATTCATGAAACTTCCTATAGAGGGGCTAAGTATCCAGGAGATACAAACCAAGAAAAACAAGACTGAAATCATTTATGAGATAGGTTAAATCATGAGACTGCCAAGTGATGATGTACTCTACAAAATATTTATTTTTCTCCTTGTACTTATGGTGGTACTTGGTATACTTTTCGATACAGATTATAGTTAGGAGTAAACAGTGACAAGAAGTAAACTTCAGTACAGGGAGGCACTAAATGCCGAATCGTAAAAAAAATCTATTTGAAATGGGTACGAATTTTGATGATGAGTGGAGTTCAGACAACAAGGACAAGCCTGCTAAAAAAGTTTCCACAGAGATCAAGGCACCTGAGAAACATCAACTTCATTTTGCAAAAGAGAAACGAAGAGGAAAAGTTGTTACTATTGTGAAACCTTTCTACTTAGACAAAACAGTCCTTCAGACTTTACTCAAAACTCTCAAGAAGAAGTTGGGTACCGGGGGAACTATGAAAGAAGATGGTTTGGAATTCCAGGGTGACATACCTGAGTTGTTGCGTAAACACTTAGAAGTGTTGGGATATAGATTTAAAAAGTGATCTATTTGCCTATAGCCAATGCATACAGTACCATCTCATCATTTTCCACAAACTGATTCACCTCATCATCATAATAGGCACCGATACCAGAACAGCCTATACCAAGATAAAGAGAAGCAATATAAAGTCGATGCCCAATGATCCCTGCTTTTTGATAGAGTGCCTGATAGTTTTTGGCTTTTGATGTAAGGAAAAAGGCTACGGCACCTTGTGTAGAGAGGCTGTACTGTTCCAAAGAAAGATACCCTGCATGATGTCCAAAATCTCCATGTTTCAGATACTCCCCGTTTTTATAAAGTCCTAACGGCATATCAAGTACACGATTCAGTACCACATAGACAGAGACCTCTTCATCGCAATCAGAGAGTATGGGCTGATGTATAGCTTCCATGATGTAGTTGAACTGCCCTTTGGTGATGGCACCTTCATTGAATCCTCTTTGTGATCTTCTGGAAAAAATAGTCTCTTTTAATTTTGTATCGTTATAGGTAAACCGGGGAGCGTTTACTTCTTTTTTGCACCCTTCGAGTATCATACTCTCGCTATAGGCTTGCTCTATCATCTCATTTTGCTCAAAGGTACGACTTCCATTGACAAAAGGAAGTGAAAACTCTATGGCTTTCACTTCCTGATCCCGTAAAGGTACAGCCATGACTGCCGCAGAGAGAAACCACTCTTGCATCTCAAAACCAAACATACGATTTAACTTTTCTTTCTCTATGTCATAGATGACTTGCACTGCATGAGGTTTTAGTAATGCAGAGGCTTCCAGGCTTCCCAACAAATGGCCTGCATCCAAAAGACAGTAGCGAAACGCTCTGTTCTTATATTTCCAACTGGAACGGTAGTAAATAGCAGAAACTAAAAACAGATACCCTTTCATAGCCGTTCTATAACCCAAATAAGGCTCCAAACCTTCATCATCTGCTATATCTTGCAAGCGTGTAATAGAGGATGAGCTTACTTCATAGTGATAGATACCATCTTCAACATGCTCCACTCCTCTTGCCTGAAAATAGAGTTCATTGGGGTAGAGTGCACCTGCAGAAGGGTTGATACGTAGATAATACTCTCCACTTGGATAGGTTTTTTTTGCAGTCAATCCTGCTATATGATATAAAAAATTA
>JAYEOF010000279.1:0-3622 GCA_034722695.1 Campylobacterota bacterium | reverse complement strand
AAGCAGGAAAGCTTATTCGCCTAAAAATAGGTTCTGCTTCTACCTATGTTACAGGTAAACATATCTATCGTATCGCGTATCGTGTAAAAAAAGGTGTGCTCCCTGCTGCTCAAGATGAACAAAATGATGCGGTACGTTGGAACATCATCGGAACAGGTTGGCAAATCCCTATTGCCAATGTAAAAGCCAACTTTTTTTTACCACCCTCACTCAGTCAACATCATATAGCACTTTCAAGTTATACAGGGCCTTACGGTATGAAGAGTTCCGAAGCGACAAGTAATTGGGTAAATGCACAGCACTTACAAGTAAAGGTAGCAACTCTTAAGCCTTACGAGGGTGCAACAGTCGAGATGGCTTACCCTGCCAACACCTTAGATCAAAATGGACTTGAAAATGTCAAAGCCTCATTTCTGGACTGGTTCCTGGGGATCTGGCACTGGGGAGCTTTGGCAGGATTCTTACTTTACTTCCGTACTATGTACAAGAAGCATACAGGTTTTGTAGATGAAAGATCTATAGCGGTACAGTATGAAGCACCAAAAGGTTTAAGTCTGCTGGAGTCAGGACTTGTACTCGATAAGTTTGCAGACAATGAAGATTTTTCTGCAGCAGTACTTGAACTTGCACAGTTAGGTTATTTGGAGATAGACCATAAAGATAAAAAGTTGGATCCTTTACTCAAACGCACACACAAGAGTATAGAAGATCTAAGCATGGATCAGAAGTATCTACTCAATCAGGTACTCTTTAAAGGCAAGAGTAGTTTTACCATGTCATCTGGCTCAGAGTCAAAAGCTTCAGTATTACAAAAAGGGTTTGGGCATATAAATAATAATCTTTATACTTGGTCTGTAGGTGATGGGTATATGGTTGAAAATCCACAAAGAGTACGTAAAAACTTTCTTTGGAAAAGTATTTTATATTTGCTGCCTGTTTTAGCTTTAGTTATTTATGGATTTTTAAATAAATATGGTTCAGAAGTCATCTTTATTTTGATTTTCCCTCTCATCTTTGGTGGTGTAGGTTTAAGTATGATCATTGGTAGTAAATCTTGGTTCAATAAGATCTTTGGAGTTGTATTTGGTCTAATGGGAAGTATTCCTGCTTTAGGACTTTTAGCTGATAAAATACCATTAAAAGAAATACTTACCGGGCCTTTCGCTGTTCTTGCTGTTCTCATCATAGCCTTGATATTTACCTACAAAAGAATAGGAAAGTATACACAAAAAGGTGCATATGCACGTACACATCTTTTAGGCTTAAAAGAGTTTATAAAACGCGTAAAAGAAGATGAGATCAAAAGACGCCTTGAGATGGATCCACTCTACCTTGAAAAGATGTTGCCCTATGCTGTACTTTTTAAAGAGACCGATCACTGGCTCTCTTTCTTTACTCTCTTAAATGTGAGTACCCCTTACTGGTATCATGGTAATATCAACAGCATGAAAAACTTCTCCTCTTCAGTAGACGGTGCTGCAACTCCTCCTTCAAAAAGCAGTGGAGGAAGTGGTTTTTCCGGTGGAGGTGGTTTCTCTGGTGGTGGCGGCGGAGGTGGTGGGGGAGGTTCCTGGTGAGACCCGTTAAGCAAAGGTGAGTAAACCTCACCTTTGTAGGGTCGGAACCAGAGCATGCCGAACAAAGTGAGCCGCGAAGGCTGATCATTAAATTTCATAAAAAATATGTCAATTTGACATATTTTTCACGCTCTGCCCTCTTTTTCTCTATACTTGCATAAAAAAGGCAACTCCACTCATTATGTATCAAAAGAAAAAAGAACGTCTCTATATCTGCGATCTATTGGAAAATCCAGCAGTACCTTATCCTTCTTATTATGTACTCAGTACTTCTATGCATAAAAATGAAATGCTACAAGGTGCTATCATGGCACTGCATAGTTTTAATTTTTCGTATTATGAAACAGCAAAAAACTATGAAGATATCTTTGCGATGTTCCACTCCGGTACCTTTCCTATCTATAAAGAGAAGTATATTGTAGGATATTTTGGGAATAAAATGATGTACTTAGAATCTAACGGATGGAAAGGTATACCGTCTACAGAGGATATTTTCAAGATGGAAAACTGGTTAGTCTGTTAGTGAAAAACATATAAAATTCAACAAATTATTCTAATTAAGACTAATTTTATCTTATTTAGCTATACTGCTATTAGATCTTAGGTATCGACACATAACTTTTTATTCTTCCTCCTTTTGTAAAAAGTCATTTTGTGTTAACTACCCTTATACACATGACCCCCTTTTAAGCGTCGGTACCTAAGATTAATATTTACTCTCTCTTGAGTATTTCTTCTTTTCACTTCTTCACATATCATAATCTATTTATTACAGTTGGCTATAATAGTACTTAGCAAATTATTTAAGGACAAGGTCATGAATATAAAAGTAGTTGGTGCGATAGTAGCCATAGCTGTACTCATATTTTCAATAAGTAGATGTAGTAGTGACAGGCAAGGGTCAACTCCCTCTTTTGTTCAAGCTTCTCAATTGGATTCATCTATAGATACTAAGCGTAAAGGAGTATTTTCGAAATGGTTATCTGCTTTAGAACATAAAAAAAGAATTAAAAACAAATATTATAGAAAAACTTATCCTGCATATGTAGAAATGGATACTCTTGGAAACAGAAGAGTACTTGAACTAGCTCTTAAGCCAGACTTTCATTGGCACGTGAGTGCGGGTCATTTATTAGATGAATTCCCACAAATGCATATTAAGCAGACTATGAATAATGGAATGAGTTTACTGAGTCTATTTATCATTGAGAGAGATGGATTTAAAGTATTTACTGCTGTGTGGGTAAGTAATAGCGTATTTAGTCGAGAATCAAAGAAATTACTGGCTAAGGGAATATATCCTCCAGAGTTTGAGTAATTTCTCTGCTTCCTGTAGTTTCATGATTACAAAAAAAAGTTATTGTAACTGTGCCGAAATAGTATAACGCCAACTATGTTCAGTGATATGTACTTTGAACCCATAGCTTTCAAGTATCTTTTTCAACTCTACAGGTATAAAGAAATTTCCTGGTTCCCCCAGTAACTTCTCTCCCAAACATATACTTTTACCCATAAATGTACTTGAATCAAAATCATATATAAATAGCCTTCCTTCTTTTTTAAGTACCCTTACTGTCTCTTGTATGGCTTGATCAACATCAGAAAAGTGATGAAGTGATTCACCCATAACGACCACATCAAAATCATTATCATTAAATGGGAGTGATTCTGCAGTTCCTTGATGTGTCTGTATGTATTGTTTAGAAAATTTTAACATACCTTCTGCAGGGTCAACAGCAATGAAGTGTAGATCATCTCGGCATTTATGAGCAAAATCACTCATTACACCTGTTCCTGATCCAACATCCAATACTCTGGCTTTAGGTAATATGGGTTTTAAAAAGTTACAGAGTGATTGACGTACAGACTTAGGATAGATAACAGTTCCAAAGGTCTTGAAAAACCAGCCTAAGTGATTGAAGGGTATCATGGAAGTATTCCTTATAGATATATTGGGTTTTCCATTATATCTTAATACTATTTTTTGATTGTGTACTCAGATCTCATTCCCAGCGAGGAAGTTTGCGTTACGTCTCGGGAGAGAC
>JAYEOF010000278.1:0-3627 GCA_034722695.1 Campylobacterota bacterium | reverse complement strand
AATGCTGAACTTGAGGAGAGAGTAGCAGACTTGGAGAAAAAACTCTCAAAAACGGATAAAACACTTAAAGAAGTAAAAATACATGATGCATTTGATAATATCAAGTTTAGTGTTGATTTTAGAAATGCAGTTGATGTTTTAGATTATAAAGATAATGAGACTGGTGAGACATCTTCAAACTCATCACTTTTAACAAGTAGACTTTACCTTGATATGGCTGCAGCACCTATGGAGGGATTGATCTTTAAAGGTAGGCTTGCTATCTATTCAACCTGGGGTGCACACATGTATGATGAATCTGCAGGACTAAAGGACTGGGCAGCATCATCTAAGGCATCTGATACAGTTCTGCGAGTAAAAGAGGCATATTTTGTTTACTCAACTGATGTAGGAGAGCAGCCTATTAGCCTCTCTATCGGTCGCCGTCCATCTTCAAATGGTTTTTTAGCAAACTATAGAGAAAATGAGGATAACGCAGGATCACCATTGGCTCACATTACGAATATGGAAGTAAATGCAGCGATGGTAAAATTTGGATGGGATCGTTTCGTATCCGGTGCTTACACTAAGTTTGTGTATGGTCGAGCACATACAGGTGATACAACAGGTGTATATAGTGTTGGTGAACAACCATGGGGTCCATATGCAGATACAGATAGTAATGATGATGATGTTGACTTTTTTGTTACAGTTGGTGATGCCTACAATGATGGTACATACCAGATTGCGTATCAATGGGCACATATCTTCAATACTAAAGGACAAGAGTACAATGATCCGAGCACTAAAAAAGATGCTGCCGGTACAGCAGATCTGTTCTCTATAGCCCTTAAAGTAGATGGTATTGGTGATGGGATCAGTGATTTCCTCGATGATACTACTGTTTTCATATCTGGAGCTTATGCAAACTATAATGCAGATGACGGATATCAACTTCTAGGTTCAGAAAATGGTGGAAGCCAGGACGGTACTTCTATTTGGGTTGGTGCGGTTATGCCTGATATGATCACTGACAGTGGTAGATTTGGTATAGAATACAACCATGGTTCAAAATACTGGACTCCAATGACATGGGCTGAAGATACTGCGATAGGTTCCAAGATAGCTGTACGTGGTGATGCGTATGAAGCGTACTGGAACTTTGATCTCTTTGGTGTAAAATATTTGCCATCACAGGTAAGATACACATATGCACAGCATGATTATACTCCAAATGTTAACTGTGCCGGCTGGGTTGATTCAAAACCAGTTGATATTACAGCGCAAGACTTAAGATTTGCTGTTACTTACAGATACTAAATACTACTTTATTAAAGAGCCGACATAAAACAGTCGGGCTCTTTAGCTCTTTATCGTAAATAGCTTCTCTCTTAGAGAAAACTATTGCTTATTTTTTTTAATATTTCTCCTTATGTTTACCCTAAAATCATTTCTCTATGCTTATAATTTTTATAAGTTAATATTAAATAACTTTAAAATTGGTTAATACTTTGTTAATTTAAGTCTAAACTTAGGATGTGTGTCCTAGACTAGGTATACATGTTTTTGGACGAACATAAATTAAAGGAGTAAATTATGAAAAAAATCATATCTATGTCACTCGTGGCAGCAACAATGGCATTCGGTGCTACTTCAGAAGAAATCGCTGATCTTCAAGCTCAAATTGATAAGCTTAAAGCTAATCAAAGTAAAATCAAGGCACATACTGCGAATGATAACATCAAATGGGGTGTTGACTTAAGAACAGCTGTCGATAACATTAACTATGATTTGGCTGATGGTAGGACAGAAGGAAATGATGCTCTTATGAGTATGAGACTTTTGTTAAATATGGCATATGCACCAGATAGTAACAATATCTTTAAAGGTCAACTCTCGATGAATAAAGCCTTTGGTGCGGATTTTGGTGATTTTGACAGCAATAGAGCATTTTCAATGGGTTCACTGTTTGACTGGACTGGAAATGCAGCGCTTGGCGATAATTCACTTAGAGTAAGAGAAGCCTATTGGTTGTATCTTGGTGACAGTGCATTTGGTCTTGATATGCCTTGGACATTCTCTTTGGGAAGAAGACCATCTGGAACTGGGTTTCTATCACATCTTAGAGAAGATGATCCTGCGTCATCACCACTTGCACACGTGATCAATGTTGAATTTGATGGTTTGAGTTCAAAGCTTGATCTTTCTAACATCACTGGTATACCAGGTATGAGTTTCAAAGTTTGTATGGGACGTGGTTCTACAAATGCAACACCATTATTTGCTGATGCAACTCCATATGCTGAAAATGATGGTCTTAATAATATCGATCTTGCCGGATTTATCTTTGAGCCATATAACGATGGACAATTTATAGTAAAAACAACTTGGTATAAAGCATTTGACCTTCCTGGTATGGAACCAGAAGGATTTAATTTTACAACATTTGATGATGCAGGTAATCCACTTACTGCAGGTATTGGACAATCAGACTTTAAACAATATGGTGACATGCAAGGTGCAGCGATTTCTGTATTGGTTGATGGTATAACAGAAGATGGTTATTTTGCAGATGCAAAAATATTTGGTTCATTTGCCTGGAGTAAAACGCAGCCAGATGATGGTAGTGCAATGCTTGGCTCTACAGACAGTGAAACAGGTACTTCTTACTGGATCGGTGCACAATTGCCAGTAGATGATGCAGGTAAAGGTGTAATTGGTTTAGAATATAATCATGGTTCACAATACTGGAGACCATTTACCTATGCTGAAGATACGATGATCGGTTCTAAAATAGCTGCTCGTGGTGATGCATGGGAAGCATATTTTACGTACCAACTTACTGATGCATTGAGTGCACAGGTTAGATATACTGATATTACATATGACTATGCAGGAAGTCAAGGATTCTTCGGAAATCTTTCTGGCGATGCTACAAAAATCAGTGATATTAAACAAGGTGCATCAACATTTGCTGCATTGGGTGGTGTAACAGGACCTGATGGAGTTGTACTGTCTAGTTTGGCTACAGTTGGTCAAAACTTAGGAGCGTCTGGAATGGATCCAGCTGCTATTCCAGGAACAGTTGAAGCATTGGCTGGTGCATCTCTATTCGCACAAAATGTTGTTGAAAAAGCACAAGACTTTAGATTCTACCTTAGATATAGATTTTAATCTTAATCGTTCTTAACAAAGGGACTTTCCCTTTGTTAATCTCCTTCGAAAAACTTACTTCACTTTTTATACTACATAAATACAAATTATAAACTTTAATTAAAAGAAGTTCAATTATTATAAAAATAATATTTATTTTACTGATGCAAATAATATATATAATTGGTTTATGCCTTTAATAATGCGACTTATTGAATATATATTATAATACTATAAAAAATATTTATAATATCTTGACACTTTAATATAAATCATACTATGATAGTGCATTATTAATTTATAGATAGGAGGACTAATGACAAAATCTAATAAAGATGATATTGTTGAATCAAAAAGTCGTAGAGACTTTTTTAGAAAAACCAGTGTTATAAGTGCTGCAGCTGCTACAGGGGTTTTAGCCCCGGTAGTGCTAAGTGCTGATGACGAAGCTATTATGCATCACCCTAAATGGGGACAATCGTGGGGAGATCCTGT
>JAYEOF010000277.1:0-3636 GCA_034722695.1 Campylobacterota bacterium | reverse complement strand
AACATCTTTTCTCCTTTAAATTAAGATGGAGGGAAACCCCTCCATTGTTTTAAGCTTCTGCTTCTTGCGCTTTCTTACCGATAGTAAGAAGGTCTAGAACAAGATAGACAAACCCTACAAGTGTTACAACACCCATGATCGTTCTCCAAAGCTGTGCCTGAATATACCAAGGTAACTCTTGTGCTACAAAGAATGCATTCCAAGTTGCACCAAGTTCAGCTCTCTCAACAAGTACTTGCTCGTATCCGGCGATAGTCAATGCAACAGTCATTCCCATTACACCAAGACCGATAAGAACTAGTCCCATTTTAGAGTTGAATGTCGCTTTCATACGTTGCACACCGTAAGCACCCTGTACACCTATATACATAAATCCTATAAGGATCGTTGCATAGGCTCCAAAGAATGCCAAGTGACCGTGAGCCGCTGTAAACTGTGTTCCGTGTGTATAGATATTTACTTGTGGCAGAGTATGGAAGAATCCCCAGATACCTGCACCCAAGAAGTTACCAAACGCATTCATTACGATCCAAGCCATAGCCGGACCATTTTTAATTACTGAACCTGCTTCACCTTTTGCTTTCGCTGCACCTTGCTGTTTACCCCAGTCATAAAGAACGTGAACAAACATCGCAACCAATGGCACTGGCTCTAGTGCTGAGAATAGTGCACCGATTTCCCACCAGTACTCAGGTGTACCGATCCAGAAGTAGTGGTGACCCAAACCAAGGATACCTGAACCAAAGAGCATAAGAACTTCGATCCATAGCCACATTTCAACGATCTCACGTTTAGCACCGATAAGTTTGATCAATGCATATGCTGCAAGAACCCCTACAAATACTTCCCAAGTCGCTTCAACCCAAAGGTGTATTACCCACCACCACCAGAATTGATCCATTGAGATGTTGTCTGTAAAGAACATACCAGTTAAGTAGAGACCTGCAAGTGCAAGTAGATCGGCTACCAATACTGTCATGATCCCTGTTTGTCTACCTTTCATGTATGTTGCAAAAATATTCCAGTAGAAAACAAGAACAACAACAACGATACCGATATCAGCCCATCTTGGTGCTTCGATATACTCACGACCTTCGTGGATCAACCAGATAGACGCTTCTGTACCAGAACCAACTTGGACAAAGATATATACAAGTACAACTACTGTAACAGCTGCTGTAAGTATCCAGAAAGCCAACTTACCAAGACCAATATGTACACCTTCGTGCTCAGTCTCATCACTTAACATATAATAAGATGCACCTATCATTGCATAAAGCATCCATACGACCAATGCATTAATATGTACCATTCTAGCTACTGAAAAGTCAAATAGCTCAAACAGGAAACCTGGAGCCAAAAATTGGATCGCTGCGATCAATCCCATAAGAAGTTGTGCACCAAAGAGTATAATTGCTACTCTGAAATACATCATTCCCAGTTTTTGACCTTCACTTTGTAATTTATGTGTTTTAATACTAGCGAGCATGGGAACCTCCTGCTTTAAATGTTTCAACAGTTTTCGAGAAGTTTCTAGGGAAACCATTCGTATCAATAGAACTCATATGCTTCATGAACGCTACCAATCCTTTTGCCTCTTCTGCTGTAATACCAAGATCTGGCATCATACGTGAGTGTGTAGGATACTGTGAAGGATGCTGTAAGAACTCAGCCATTGCTTCCTCAACTGTAGTTTTACCGGTCATACCTTGTAGTGGTCCACCATCTTGCCATGCCGGATCCAACCAAGCTTTTGTAAGATCCGGTGCAAAGTAAGCTCCGTTACCCAAAAGTGTATGACAGTTCATACAGTTCTTTGCTTGAGATGTAAGTTTTCCAAGGTGTAATAGTTCTCTTGCCTCTTCTTCACTATAGTCATCTCTACCAAAGAACTTCTGTTTCTCACCGATTACCGGTACCTCAGATCCTCTTTTTTTACTGAACTTGTAATCAATATGATAATTGATAACCGTTGGTCCAGGTACTCTTTTAGTTACCCCGTTTTTAAGGTCTGCATCTGTACCCATACTGATCTGTCCAAGCGTATCAAAACTAAGCCAGATAAGTAGCATTACTGCAAATCCAGTTACCCATCCCGCTGAACGACGCCAGAATGGAATACTGGTCCAAACTGAAACTTTTTTGTTAGCCATGTTTCCTCCTTTTTTGTTTGTAGAATGTTTTACGTTCTACTATGATTGTTTTTCTTGTATAGCTTCGTCTTCTGAATCGTAACGCTCATCCGCTTCACTTATCAAATAAAAATAAAGGTGAGGGATAAAGAGATACGCTAACA
Source organism: Campylobacterota bacterium (assembly GCA_034722695.1). Classification (GTDB taxonomy): domain Bacteria; phylum Campylobacterota; class Campylobacteria; order Campylobacterales; family Sulfurovaceae; genus Sulfurovum. The sequence goes on along the minus strand of JAYEOF010000277.1, from coordinate 1,340 downwards.
TCGTAACCATTAATATTTTCAATGTCATCGGGTTACTTTGGATCATAACGGCAAAATCATACAAGAAGTAAGTTTGTAATGCCCAAAACAGATATCCGACAGGCATCCATTTTTTGGAAAAGTATCCCATTTTAGAAAGGGTGATGACGGCTGCATACCCTACACCAAAAACGAGTACCAGTGTTGACTCTATAAAGATAGGTAAGAATTGATCTAACGCGATCTCCGGTCGAAGTGCTAACGCTTCCATATATGTCTCCTGTTGTATATCTATTTACTGAAAGGCTTAAAAGACCCTAGAGCATGAGAGTATTATGACAGTTTAGAACTGTGATAGCATTGACATATATCAAGAATGTGAAAAATAATCATAAGAATTGAAGACTTACTTAAGTAATAATTATAGCAAAAAAATAGAAGAAAATATTATACATGAAGTTTTTTGTAGTGCGGCCAAAAACCACACTACGTTTATTTATAATTATTTAACAATACACCTGGCAGAGAAGAATGGTCTTGTATAGTGGGGAGAGACAAAGTTATCTCCTTCCAGTCGCCATTCACGTGATTTTTTCACCATGACATATGGTGCTACTTTTCGTACCATACGGCTTTCGCATATAATTTCCAGATCTTTTTCAAAAGCGATCTTCACCTCTGCCATTCGATTCATGGTCATGTTATAATGTAGACCGATCATAATAGCGATCACTAACGATACCCACATAAGCCCTCTTTTCGCAGCTCCTTTTGACATAAATGGCCTGGTGCCCACAAACAGTGTAATAAGCAGTACGATAGCTCCCAGTATAAGATATCCACCTTCTAAATAGAAAAAATTTTTCATTGTTTTACACCTGTATATTTTAATTTCAATAATTCTAACACAGTTTAACACTGTCTATGTTGATATTCATCAAGCGATTTTTAGTAAAAAAGCTCTATACTACCCTAAAATTATTACAGGGTAACCTATGAATTCTATTAAAAAATATCTTCCTCTTGCTCTGATGTTAGGCTTTCTTGCACTGGGCATTTCAGCATTTATGGAAAGTAAACCGAGTCAAAAAAATGAACGTGTCTATAGCACAGTAAAAAAATACAGCCCTTACTATACAGACCAGCGTTTCGGAGGTATTCAGATCATGAGTAAAGTAGATCCTGAATTTAAAGAAAAACCTGACAACATGGTACTTTTTAAACGTCTTGATGAACTTGAAAAAGCTTGGGCACAAAAACATCTTAAAGTTGAAAACAATATACTTATCATACTGGATAATAATGGTACACAACAGGCAACGCTTCCTCTTAATACACAAGAGGAAATCAACTTTACCCAT
>JAYEOF010000276.1:0-3653 GCA_034722695.1 Campylobacterota bacterium | reverse complement strand
CACAGGAAGAGGATAAATGTATCGCTCCTGCATCAACTGTAGTGAGTGAAGAGGGACGTATCGTTGAAGACCTTATCGAGACCAGACTAAATGGTAACATTGAACTTAATGATGCCAAGAGAGTTGATCTGATCGATATCTCTCCATTGATGATCTCTGGTTCAGCGGCAGCGTTGATCCCATTCTTGGAACACGATGATGCCAACCGTGCGCTTATGGGTTCAAACATGCAACGTCAAGCAGTGCCTCTTCTAAAAACAGATGCACCGGTTGTCGGCACAGGTATGGAAGCGATCGTAAGTCGTGATGCTTGGGAGTGTGTAAAGGCAGAAAGAGCTGGTACAGTTGAAAAAGTAGATGGTAAAAATATCTATGTGATGGGTGAAGATGAGTCTGGTGTATTTATAGATCACTATCCTCTTGAAAAAAATATGAGAACCAACCAAAATACTACCTTTACACAGACACCAATTGTAAAATTGGGTGATAAAGTAGAGGCAAAACAAGTGATCGCTGATGGTGCGAATATGGATCAGGGTGAACTTGCAATCGGTAAAAATATCATGGTTGCATTTATGCCATGGTACGGATATAACTATGAGGATGCGATCATTATCTCTGAGAAGGTCATCCGTGAAGATACATTTACCTCTGTTCATACCTATGAAAAAGAGGTAGAAGCCAGAGAACTTAAACATGGTACAGAAGAGATCACACGTGATATCCCGAATATCCGTGAAGATGAACTGCTTCACCTTGATGAGTCTGGTATTGTTCAAATGGGTACATATGTGAAGCCGGGAATGATCCTTGTAGGTAAAGTAAGTCCTAAAGGTGAGATCAAGCCTACACCTGAGGAGAGATTACTCAGAGCTATTTTTGGTGAAAAAGCAGGACACGTAGTAAACAAATCACTTTACTGTCCGGCATCTATGGAAGGTGTTGTTGTAGATATCAAAGTCTTTACAAAAAAAGGTTATGAGAAAGATGCAAGAGCTATCCAGGCCTATGAAGAGGAAAAAGCTATCTTGGATGGTGATCACCATGATCAACTTCTTATGATAGATAGAGAAGAGATCTTACGTATCGCGAACTATCTTTCAAACCAGGAGTTGGTGAAAGATGTAACCATAGGTGAAGTTGAGTTTAAAGCAGGTGATAAGATCGCTGAAGCAACGATCAAAGAGGTGAATAGATTTGCACTTAGAGGTGTAGTACAATCTTACACAGATGATGTACAAAATGAGTATGAGTCACTTAAAAATTACTTCTTGAAGCAGAAAAAGAGACTTAAGAATGACCATGAAGAGAAGTTAACAGTACTTGAAAAAGATGATATTCTTCCTTCTGGTGTAACAAAGCTGGTTAAAATTTATATCGCTACGAAGAGAAAGCTCAAAGTTGGAGATAAAATGGCCGGACGTCACGGAAACAAAGGTATTGTTTCCAATATCGTTCCAGAGATCGATATGCCATATATGGAAGACGGAAGACCGGTTGAGATCATCCTGAACCCATTAGGGGTACCTTCACGTATGAACATCGGGCAAATTCTTGAAGTGCATTTAGGACTTGTTGGTAAGAGATTGGGTGAACAGATCCAGGAGATGTTTGAAGCGAAACAAGAAAACTTTGTACAAGAGCTTAGAGCGAAGATGATCGCTATTGCAGATGTTGCAAAACTGATGAACGCTAAAGAACTTCTTGGAAATATGAGCGATGAGGATCTTCTTCAATATGGTAGAGACTGGTCAACTGGTGTGAAGTTTGCTGCGCCTGTATTTGAGGGAGCGGACCAAGCTGAGTTTGATAAGCTGTTTGAGATGGCAAAGATCGACAGTGACGGTAAGATGAGACTCTTTGACGGTAAAACAGGTGAAGAGATGATAGAGAGAGTGAACGTTGGGTATATGTATATGCTTAAACTTCACCACTTGGTTGATGAGAAAGTGCATGCACGTTCAACCGGCCCTTACTCACTTGTAACACAACAACCAGTTGGTGGTAAAGCACTCTTTGGTGGACAAAGATTTGGAGAGATGGAAGTCTGGGCGCTTGAGGCATACGGTGCATCGCACATACTTAAAGAGATGTTGACGATCAAGTCAGATGATGTTGAGGGTAGAGCAAAAGCATACAGAGCACTGACAAAAGGTGAGTCTGTTCCTGAGTCAGGTGTACCTGAAACAATGTTCGTATTGACTAAAGAGCTTCAGGCACTTGGGTTGGATACAGAGTTATATGAGAGTAAAAAAGAAGTGGAGGGTGAAAATGAGTAAGTTTTTAGAGAATTTAACACCAATAGATCTTAACAGTGAAGAGAGACCGAAGGATATAGCAGCTTTACAACTTAGAGTTGCAAGTCCGGAAAAAGTACTCTCTTGGAGTTTTGGTGAAGTAAAAAAACCGGAAACGATCAACTATAGAACCCTTAAGCCAGAGAGAGATGGTCTTTTCTGTGCAAAGATATTTGGACCTATCAGAGATTATGAGTGTCTATGCGGTAAGTACAAAAAGATGCGTTATAAAGGTGTAGTGTGTGAAAAATGTGGGGTTGAAGTAACTTCTTCTAAAGTAAGAAGAAACCGTATGGGGCACATCGATCTTATCGCACCTGTGGCACATATTTGGTATGTATCTTCACTTCCGTCACGTATCGGTACACTTTTGGGTGTAAAGATGAAAGACTTGGAAAGAGTACTTTATTATGAAGCATATATCGTAAAGACTCCTGGTGAAGCTTCTTATGATAGCCTAGGTGAAACACCTTTGGCAAAATACGATGTACTTAATGAAGAGCAGTATCAGCAAATTATGCAGCGTTTTGGTGATACAGATCTAGATGCAAGAATGGGAGGAGAGATCGTTCAGGAACTTCTTGCCGATCTTGACCTTGTTGATATGTTCGCACAATTGAAAGAAGACATTCAAGCAACGAAGTCTGAAGCTAAAAGAAAAACAATTGTTAAGAGACTGAAAGTTATTGAAGCATTCTTGCACTCAGGCAACAGACCAGAGTGGATGATGTTGACACAACTGCCTGTTCTTCCGCCGGATCTAAGACCGCTTGTAAGTCTTGATGGTGGAAAATTTGCTGTTTCTGATGTCAATGACCTTTATAGAAGAGTGATCAACCGTAACCAACGTTTGAAAAGACTTGTGGAGCTTGATGCTCCGGAAATCATCGTTAGAAACGAAAAACGTATGCTTCAAGAAGCTGTTGATGCACTTTTTGACAATGGTAGACGTGGAAATGCTGTAAAAGGTGCGAACAAAAGACCCTTGAAATCACTTTCAGAAGTGATCAAGGGTAAACAAGGACGTTTCCGTCAAAACCTTCTTGGTAAGCGTGTTGACTTCTCTGGACGTTCTGTTATTGTTGTTGGACCAGACTTGCGTATGGACCAATGTGGTCTTCCTAAGAAAATGGCGATCGAACTTTTTAAGCCACACTTGATGGCTAAGCTTGAAGAAAAAGGGTATGCAACGACACTTAAACAAGCCAAAAAGATGATCGAGAAGCAAGAGAATGAAGTATGGGAATGTTTAGAAGAGGTAGTTGATAACTATCCAATTCTTTTGAACCGTGCACCAACGCTTCACAAACTTTCTATTCAAGCGTTCCACCCAAGACTTATCGAGGGTAAAGCGAT
>JAYEOF010000275.1:0-3670 GCA_034722695.1 Campylobacterota bacterium | reverse complement strand
CACTCTGCTGTAGTGGTTCAGAATCCAAGCAGTGAAGATCTAGAAAGAGCAACAAAGCGTTTAAAAAAGAATGAAGCACAAAAAAATATAGCGTCAATAAAACGTTTTGAACATGCAACGACAAGCAAAGGAAAAAATATCAAAGTCTTTGCCAATGTTGCCGATGTAAGTTCAGCTCAAACAGCCAAAGAGGAGGGTGCAGAGGGTATAGGACTTTTACGAAGTGAATTTTTATTTAAGGAAGAGAAGCCTACACTCGAAGTACAAACCCAAGCCTATGAAGAGATATTTGCTTTATTTGATGAGATAACAGTACGTACTCTTGATATAGGAGGAGACAAAGCCCTGCCTTATATAAACTTGCCTAAAGAAGAGAATCCCTTTTTAGGCATACGCGGAGTAAGACTTTTTCAAACCCATCCCGAAATAATGGCAGAACAGCTGCAGGCGATTTTTCTTGCTTCAAAAAACAGAGCACTTAAGATCATGTTTCCTATGATCAGTACCATTGAAGAGTTCAATGAAGCAAAATGTTTTGCATATGAAGTATCAAAAAAGTACCAAATTGACATTTCACAACTTCAATTTGGCATTATGATAGAAGTGCCTTCTGTACTCTTTTTAATGGAAGCTTTTAATGAAGTAGTAGACTTTTACTCCATCGGTACGAATGACCTGACTCAATATCTTTTTGCCGTAGAGAGAACACACCCTACACTCAAAGCAGATGCACTTTCACCTGTACTATTTGATGCCATTGAGACAATTGTCAAAAAAACTACAAAACCAGTGAGTATTTGTGGCGAACTTGCGGCACATAAAGATGCCATCCCAAAACTTTTAAACATAGGCATTGAAACCCTCAGTGTTTCACCTAAAAGCATTGCTCAAACAAAAGAGGAAATAAGAAATGTTTAACTTACTTCAAAAGATCGGTAAGGCCTTAATGACCCCAATTGCTGTACTTCCTGTCGCTGCACTTTTGCTTCGCCTGGGATTTGGTGACATCTTTGATGGACAGGTAGCGCTTATCATGAAAAGTGCAGGGGATGCCATTTTTTCCAATCTGGATCTTCTTTTTGGTGTGGGTATTGCTTATGGTCTTGCTAAAAACAATGATGGGGCTGCTGCACTCTCCGGAGCCATCGGGGTACTCATAGCTAAAGCCGTTTACATCAGTATTGACAAAGATGTCAATATGGGTGTCTTTGTGGGTATCATCATCGGGGTACTTGCCGGAACACTCTATAACCGTTTTCATGACATTAAACTCCCAGAATTCTTGGGCTTTTTTGGCGGGAAACGTTTTGTACCCATCATCACTGCTGTGACTGCCATATTTGTTGGTGTACTGGCAGGATATTTCTGGCACTATGCACAAGGTGCTATAGATGCATTTTCCAATATGATCATAGGACTTAATGAAATAGGTACGTTCATCTACGGTACACTCAACCGTCTTCTCATCCCTCTGGGACTGCACCACATACTCAACTCTGTCTTTTGGTTTCAGTTAGGTGAATATACCTATATGAAAGATGGTGTAGAAGTAGTTGCCAATGGCGACTTGCATCGCTTTTTCGCCGGTGATAAAACAGCAGGAGTTTATATGTCCGGGTTTTATGTAGTGATGATGTTTGGGCTGCCTGCTATGGCATATGCTATTTATCTTAATACTCCGAAAAACTACCGTACAAAGGCTGGTGCCATCTTGGCAGGAGTTGCATTTACTTCATTTCTCACAGGAATTACTGAGCCTTTAGAGTTTCTCTTTCTTTTTGTCGCTCCTCTGCTGTTTGTTCTGCATGCGTTACTGACAGGATTGGCTCTTGCCGTAGCTCAAATGCTGGATATCCATGCAGGATTTGGTTTTTCTGCAGGCTTCATAGACTACGTGATCAACTATAAACTTGCGACAAATCCCCTACTCATACTTCCTTTAGGTGCTATATTTGCAGTGATCTATTTTGTAAGCGCTTACTACACCATCAAACTCTTTAAACTTAAGATTTTTGAAGAGAGTAGCGAAGAAAACAGCAGCACCATAAATGATGAAGCCCAAGCTTTTATCCTCGCTCTAGGAGGAAAAGAAAATATCGTAGATACAGATGCATGTATTACAAGGCTTCGTATGTCTGTACGTGACAGCAGTACATTAAAAGATAAAAGTTTTACTGATTTAGGAGCTAAAGGGGTCATCCGTCCGGATAAAAGATCTATTCAAATTGTACTTGGGACAAAAGCAGAAAAAATAGCAGAGGGGATCAAGGAAAGCCTTAACAGTTAACGACCAAAAAAGTTACAACCAAAAGAGATACATTCTCTTGAAATATTTAACAATTATGGCTATACTCATACCCATAGATAAAAAAGGTCACATGCATGCAAAAGATTTTATTGCTTTTATTTTTTTTTCTACTAAATGGGTGTGCTTTGAACCGTCCATTTTCAGTGGATGAAGTAGATAAAGTATATGTAGTGAAGCACGCTCCTTACGTCAAGTACTATAGGGCTTACTTTACAAGAACAAACCTCACACCTATGCAAAATGGTAAAAAATACCTTTATCTTTATCATGCTAAAGAGAAAGATCTGGCGATACTTCTCCATCGCAAGGATCAATACCGACTATACAGTCTCTCACATCCTGACAAAAAAGAAATTATTTTTAATGCAAGTCATAAAACAAAATATAATACTGTCTTAAAACGTTTAAAACGTAAAGGGTATCATCCTACTTCCCCTGCCACAGTAGGTTACACATCTCGTGTATCCTTTCAACGATATAAAGGTCTTAAAACTCTTTCAGTAGAAGTGGAAGATTACAGTCGTCTACAAAACATGTATAAAGAAGCAATTAAAACGTATAATGCAAAAAATATAGAACCTATCAAAACAAAACTACCAAAAGAGTTAATATCTTCTTACTACAAGCAGTACCATAAACGTGCAAAAACACAAAAACAATTGGAACAACTGCAAATCATAGCGACAAAATTACAATTAAATTCTACTAAAACGGTAGCACTACCTACAAAGGAAGATCCAGAAAAAGTACTAGAAGAAGAGAAGGTCGAAGAAGAAAAAGTACCAGAAGAAGTAAAGGTTGTCAAAGTTATTGAGAAACCCAAAAAGGCAACTAAACCTTATCGTTATTATTTAGAAAAAGCATCATATGCTGAGTTAAATACTTATCTTTCCAAGGGTGGGGCATATGACCATCTTACCTATAATCAATACAATACGCTAAAAGAAAGACTAAAAGAAGAAAAACTTTTAGTGGACGGATCTCTGGAAGAGGTGATCGCCGCATACAAAAAAAATAAAGATCCTCGATATAAAACAAGAAGTTTAGAGCTTATGAAGAAGATACAAGAGAGTAAATGATTTAGTCAATGATGCGATCACTCCAAGAGAGCGTTTATTGATCACAAACCTTACCCATATCATTCGCTATATTTGTTACATCATCATAAATATCCCAAGATGTAGCACAGAAATTTTTACTGCTGTCAGCTCTAATATCATATTGATCTGTATCATCAATTATCAACTTTTGATTTGAATTACCGGCTATATTTGACAGACCATAAATATCACTTAGGTTTTGATTGCTAGAGATACTTACAGAACCTGTTACTCTTTTAACTCTTATAAGTCCATCCAGATT
>JAYEOF010000274.1:0-3691 GCA_034722695.1 Campylobacterota bacterium | reverse complement strand
CTCAGACACAAAACACCTTACATTCCTTTATGGCACTACTCCAGATCTCTACTCTCCCGCGCACTAAAAGTAGGAATACCTGCATCATTTGAGCGTGCACTCACGTTTGGGAGTCTTATGCTCTTTACTGTCATCATTGCCCAGTATGGTACAGAAGCGTTGGCAGGGTATCAGATAGGTTTGCGTGTAGAAGGTTTGGCATTTATGCCGGGGATCGGTTTTACTATTGCGGCGATGGCACTCATGGGGCAGGGTTTGGGTGCTAACAAACCCGAACAGGCCAGAGAAGATGTGATACTCGTACTTAAATACACGGCAGGATTTATGTTCTTCCTTTCATTTTTTATGATATTTATACCGGAGAAGATCGTATGGTTCTTTACAGATGATGCACAGACCATAGAAGAGGCCAGTTTGTATCTGCGTATCGTAGGATTTTCACAGATACCGCTTGCCTTTAACTTTGTACTCTCTGGGGCATTAAGAGGTGCAGGAGACAGTAAAAAAACACTTAAGATCAATCTTACCTCACTCTGGTTCGTACGTATCATCCCTGCATTTTTACTGTCGTGGTACTTTGAGTCTATACTCTTTGTTTATCTGGCGATGATCTCAGATACCTTTGTCAAAGCTGTTTGGCTATGGATAACCTTTAATCGTGGTGAATGGCAAAGAATAAAAGTCTAGTCCATCGTCCTTACATCTAAAAAACTGCCACTCTCATACTCTAAAAGTGTATCGAATGTAGATATGAGGAGTTGAGCTGCTTCTTCAGGGGTTTGGATATTGCTCTCTTTGAGTTTCTTTGCTGATGGAAAGGTATGCTTATCTACTTTACTGATGATATGTCGTACCATAGGTGTATCTATAACACCAGGAGCGAGCGCAGTGAAGTGGATCTTCGGCAATTCTTTTGCATAGACAGAGAGTAGCATATTGAGTCCTGCTTTGGAAAGTGAGTAGGCTCCCCAGCCTTTAGAACCATTGACCGCAGCACCTGAGCTTATGCCCACCACTTGTTTGACATGGGCATATTCACTCAATGTATCAATGAGCTCTTTGTTTGCCCAGACATTGAGCTCCATGACCTCTTTGATATTTTCAAGATCAGTTTGATCTAACATTTGTATCTCACCGAGAATCCCTGCGTTTAAGATAACAACATCAAATGAGTGCTTTTCTATAAATGGTTTGATCTTTGCTTTGATCATAAAAGTTTGACTTAGATCATAAGGAAAAAAGAAAAAATGAGGGTGTTTGTCAAAGATTTTTGGAAGTGTTCTTCCAATGGCATAAACAGTGTCACCATTAGCAAGATATTCTCTGGCCAATGCTTCACCTAAGCCCGAACCTATGCCTGTGATGAGTATGTTTTGCATGATGTAATCCTTTTGCTCCTATGCTATGCTATAATTATACCAAAGTAAAGACCTTAGCAATGCGGAAGCTTTTACGAGAAATGATACTACATTAATAAAAAAGGATAATGATGAGCAATAAAGAAGTAAAAAGTTTAGATGAAAGAATTGAACGTATTTATAAAATGGCAAAAGGGCACTTTGGAGAAGTACGTTTTGCAGGGATCAAAAAACATACCAAGATCGGTTGGGTCGCAAAGGTACAGTTTGATGAATTTGAATCACTGGTTGCTGAAGGTGCAAGTGCGGAAGATGCACTGAAAAATTTGCGTAAGCGGCTTAAGAAGATCATTGATCGTTACAATATGGTGTGAACTTTGAAAAAAAATATTATCCTTATCGGTTTCATGGGTATTGGCAAAGGTACCACTGCACGTGCCTTTAGCAAAAAATACGGAACCTATATCATAGATACGGATGACCTTATAGAATCAAAAGAGAACAGAGAAGTCAAAAAGATCTTTGCGAAAAAAGGTGAAGCCTATTTTAGAGAGCAGGAACAAGCAACTGCAGATTGGATAGAAAAATGTATTCGAGGTACATTCATATCTTGTGGTGGTGGCTTTTATAAAGTAAATAACCTCAAAAAGCTTGGAACGGTTGTCCTGCTTGATGCATCTTTTGAGTGGATACATGATCGTCTAAAAAGTGCTAATAATGCTAAAGCAAAATTAGCGAAGAGACCACTGTTCTCCCAAGAAAAAGAGGCAAAGAAGCTCTATGATGAACGGGAAAAAGCCTACAGGAAAGTAGCTGATGTGGTTGTGAATGTAGAAGATAAAAATATAGATGATATTATAGATGAGATAGCTAAGAAGTGTTTGTAGCGTGGGCATTCCTGCCCACGAACAATTGCAGACAATTGATATTGCATGTTTTCACTACGTTCATCGTGGGCAGGAATGCCCATGCTACAGTTAATTATTTTGCAAACTCCAATAATCCAACCCTTTATGCAAAGCGGTTAAAATCCCAAATATCAACATGGTGCTTGCCATACAATAAGGTGCTTGTTCCATAAAAGGAGCGGGTGATTGTGAGATGGTAAAAATGACATACATCCAAAGTAATACAGCGATAAGACCTAGAAGTCGTTTTGTCCATGTGACAGTTATTAATATAGTTTCTTTATTCATAGCGTCATTTTATCCAAATTCGATATAATTTTACCAATAAAAATCATAGGGTTAAAATGCAACGATTTGAAACATATCTAAACGAAAACTTACCACAAGTACCAAGCTTTCACCCAGTGTATGAAGATGCACTTGGAGTAATGCTTACTGCTGGTGGAAAACGTTTTCGTCCTATGTTGCTTCTCAGTATCGTAGATGCCTATGAACCTATGCTTTATGACTCTTCATTACCTGTGGCATTAGCCATAGAAATGCTTCATACTTACTCTCTTATTCATGATGATCTGCCTGCGATGGATAACGCAGACTTGCGTCGTGGTCACCCTACACTCCATAAACGCTATGATGAAGTAACTGCTATTCTCGCTGGAGATGCACTGAATACTGATGCTTTTTATCTTATTGCCAAAGCACCACTGCGAGAAGATATAAAGATCAAACTGGTAGAACTTCTCGCTCGTGACGGTGGGAGCAGAGGAATGGTACTTGGACAAGCTATAGATTGTTACTTTGAGAACAAACCACTTGATATTGACCAGATAAAAACACTGCATACCAACAAAACTGCCAAACTTATAGCAGTAAGTCTACAGATGGGTGCAGTGATCGTTGGGCTTGAGAAAAGAGTGCAAGATGAACTCTACAGTTTTGGTATAGACCTGGGATTATTATTTCAAATACAAGATGATATTATAGATGAGACACAGAGTGAAGAGGAAGCGGGTAAAACCACAGGTAATGATGCAGACAAAAATAGCTTTGTCAATCTTTTAGGACTAGATGAAACTGTCGCTCAGGCAGATGCACTTGCAAAAGATTTACAAAGACGATTTGAAGACTTTGATGAGAAGTTACAAACAGCTTTACAACCCTTAATGAATACATACTTACATAGACACAACTAAAGGAAACAATAATGGCAATGACAGAGCAGAACACTATGCGTAAAAAGATGGCAAACACTATCAGATTTTTAGCTGCCGATATGGTACAAAAAGCAAACTCAGGACACCCGGGTGCACCGATGGGTCTTGCAGATATCGCAGTAGTGCTTAGTGAAAAACTGAGTCACAACCCTAAGAACCCAAAATGGCTCAACCGTGACCGTTTGGTTTTCTCCGGTGGACATGGTTCTGC
>JAYEOF010000273.1:0-3696 GCA_034722695.1 Campylobacterota bacterium | reverse complement strand
AAAACCTGAAATAACATATCCACAACTTCCACAAAGCACAGATAAAACACCAAAACCTGATTTTAACTAATCATCCATCGACCCCTCTTGGGGTCACTCTTTTTTTTTACGTATCTTTTGTTATGATTATACAGATTAAATCTGGATTAAAAAAAGGTACACTATGCATATGAAATTTAGTGAAGACTCCGAAAACAACTACTTTTTCTCACAACCCCATCAACCCTTTTTTATTTTGGCATTTGTCAATGCAATCGTTGCCATGCTTGTATTTATGCTTTCTTATAAAGGCATTATGAATATTGCTATGTCTCCTGCCAATTTTCACGCTTACGGATTAACATACCTACTCTTTACACCTGCATTTTTAGCCTTTTTATTTACTACCTTTCCCAGGTTTGCTTCCACGCCTGTCATAGAAAAAAAGGACTATATGTCTGTATTCAGTCTCTATTATCTTGGTTCAGCGATATTTCTACTTGGAAGCATCGCAAGTCCTGTTCTCTCGGGCATAGGGATGATCATGGTCTTTATTGGGCATGTTATGGGGATTTTAATACTAAAAAATATATATACCACAACCACTATGGAAGACAAACATGATATCTACTGGATACTGCTTGCCATGAAATTTGGTCTGCTGGCGCATCTCTTCTTCATTATAGGTGAACTTTTTTATATGCCGTTGGTAGGACTCTCTACCGAAATCTCTACATATCTTTTTCTCTTTTTACTTACTTTTTCTGTTGCACAACGTATGGTTCCTTTTTTCTCCCACTCTATGGCAGGTAGGAATGACTACTTGCTCAAAGTTGTTTTTACACTCTTATTACTTCATATAGTGCTGGAAGGTGTACATACCAACAGTTCATTTATTGTAGACATTCTTATAGGTGTTTTGATAGGAAGAGAGCTTCTCAGATGGAAACTACAATTTCCAAATCCAAACCCCCTGCTTTGGATACTGCACACTGCTCTCTACTGGGTTCCCATTGCCTTTATAGTTGGTGGTTTGGTAAATTTTATATCACTTACAACCGGAGTCTCATTCTTGGTCCTTGACATACATCTCCTCATGCTTGGTTTTGTCTTTACCATACTCATAGGTTTTGGTACACGTGTGACCATCGGTCATTCAGGCAACATGATGCAGGCAGACAAATGGACAGTACGACTGTTCTACTGGACTCAAGTGGTTGTGGGTGTACGAATATTGGTCTCATTGGTAGCTGCCTTTGGTTGGAATTTCATGGTACTTTTTGATATTTCTGTAACTGTGTGGTTATTGATGTTCATCGCCTGGGCTATTAGGTTTTTTGAAGTGCTTATTACAGGTAAAAAGTTAACGGATTAATTCGCTATAATGCGACTATGATAAGAATCAACAATTCAATGCAGGGAGGCACTAAATGCCGAGTCGTAAAAAACTATTTACTTATTATATTATCCACACGGCTTCTGTTCAAGGTCTAACATGAGTTCAAGAAGAAAACCACAAAAACCCAATTTCACAGAGAAAGATTTTTTACCTACAACCAGAGCTGAAATGGATGCACTGGGATGGGATCAGTGTGATGTGATCCTTGTCTCGGGAGATGCCTACATAGACTCTCCTTTTATCGGTGTGGCTATGGTAGGACGAATGCTAGAGCGAATGGGTTACAAAGTAGGCATGATAGGTCAGCCGGATATTAACTCTGATGTAGACATCAAACGTTTAGGTGAACCCCGCCTATACTGGGGCGTAAGTGGCGGATCTGTGGACTCTATGGTCTCCAACTACACCGCAACAAAAAAGTTCCGTAACTCTGATGACTATACACCAGGTGGAAAAAATAATAAGCGGCCAGACAGAGCACTTTCTGTCTACTGTAATCTGATCAGAAGATACTTTAAAAATACTGTACCACTTGTCTTAGGCGGTATAGAAGCTTCTCTTAGAAGAACAAGCCACTATGACTACTGGGCAAATAAGCTCAAGAAACCTATACTCTTTGACTCCAAAGCAGATATCCTCATCTACGGTATGGGTGAGATAGCCATAGAACAGCTCACTAAAGCACTTGAAGAAGGCAGAGACTATAGAGACATTCGAGGTGTATGCTACATCGCCAAAGAGCCAAATCATGAGTATATACAGCTCCCTTCACATGCGGAGTGTGTAGAGACCAAAGAGAGATACATCGACCTTTTTGATGATTTCTATGACAACAACGATCCCATCTCAGCAAACGGACTCTGTCAACCGGTAGATACACGCTTTCTCATCCAGAATCCTCCCTGTGATTATCTGGATGAAGATGAGATGGATGCAAACTCCAATCTTCCTTTTACCAGAGAGCTGCACCCTTACTACGCTAAAGACGGGAAAGTCAAATGTCTGGAGACCATTAAATTCTCTATCATGACACATCATGGGTGCTGGGGTGAGTGTAACTTCTGTGCTATTGGGGTGCATCAGGGAAGAACCATCAGAACACGCTCTGAGAAGAATATTCTTCAAGAGGCAAAAGACTTTAATAACTATAACGACTACAAAGGGATCATCTCAGATGTAGGAGGTCCTACGGCAAATATGTATGGTTATGAGTGTGGAAAGAAGCTTAAAAAAGGGACTTGTGACGACATACGCTGTGTCGATGCAGAACGACTCTGTAAAGTGATGCATGTAGATCACAGTAGAAACATTAATCTCCTGAAAAAAGTCAGAGAGGTAGAGGGTGTAAGAAAAGCATTTGTTGCTTCAGGAGTACGTTATGACCTTATTACTGCAGACAAAAGGAATGGTTATTCTTATCTCAAAGAGATGGTTAAACACCACATTTCAGGACAGATGAAAGTGGCTCCCGAACACACAGAGCAGCATGTATTAGAACTCATGGGGAAACCAGGCAAGCAGACACTCGTAGACTTCAAAAAACTCTATGACAGACTCAACAAAGAGATGGATAAAAAACAGTTCTTGACCTACTATCTCATCGCTGCGCATCCGGGATGTACTGAAAAAGATATGCATTCACTTAAAGACTTTACGACCAATGAGCTAAAGATGAACCCTGAACAGGCACAGGTCTTTACTCCAACACCTAGTACCTACTCAGCAGTAATGTACTATACAGAGATGGATCCCAAAACACGTAAAAAGATCTTTGTAGAAAAAGATACCAAGAGAAAAGAGAAACAAAAAGCCATTGTCCAAGAGAAAAATTGTTTTAAAAGCGGGTTTGCAAGCTGAAAATCAATGAGTAGTTAGCAATGAGCAATGAGTAACCGAAAAGGATTTTACTATTTTATGAAGAAAAATATATTTATTACCGACCTTGACCATACTTTTTTACGTACTGACCAGAGTGTCAGTAACTTCAGTATGGAGGTATGGAATAGAATGAGTAAAAATACCATACTCTCTGTCGCCACTGCAAGAAGTTTTCAGAAGACCCATGATTTTTTAGACAAACTGCATCTGGATGCTCCTATGATACTCTTAGATGGTACGATGATAGTTACACCGGAAAAAAAGCTCATAGACATTAAAACAGTGAACAAATCGTTAGGAGATGCTATTATTGATGAAGGTTCCAGATATGGAATTTACCCTTTTGTTATAGCTCTAAAAGACATTAAAACCCTTGATGAAGCCTTTCTATTTCCAACTACACTAAACAAATATCAGCACGGGGTACTGGAAAATTATCG